>CAYPMK010000011.1:0-38745 GCA_964411885.1 uncultured Bdellovibrionales bacterium | reverse complement strand
CCAATGGGTACTGTTGGCATATTTTTGTAAGTAGGGTTATTAAAAACACCCACCATAGCGTCTGATGATCGGAGTAGCTGTTTTTTTAGAGCGTATATTTCTCCGTATATTTTATATTTTGATACTTCAGGCTCTTGTTCTTCTTGATCATTAAGATATGAATACCATTCTAATATTTTGTTATACAACTTTTCATCTTCTTCTGAATAATTATTGTCTTGTATTGATCTGCTCTTTTTTATGTTAACAAAATCTTGGAATGATATTGGTTCACTGTCGTATCTTTCATTTATATAAGACATATATTCTGCTATTAATTCATGATATTTTTTTTGAGTATCTTGATCTATTGTTTTGTTCTTTTCTTTTGGGGGCGATGTTTCTTGGTCTGATTGTTCATCGATATTGGTCTGTTTTTGTTGTTCAGGTGTTTGTAACAGGCCTCGTACAAAAAAGCCTATTGTAAAAGAAAACAACAAGAATGAACTTATAAATATTATTTTTTTCATGGCTTAGTTTTATATCCCTGCTATATTATCTATAGTTTAGCAATAATTATGTTTTTAACATAGTTATATTTAAGGAGAAGTTTTTGGATATAAAAAATATTATATCAAAGCTTGGCATAAGCCCTCTTGATGAGGTTGAGTTACTTGCCGGGGATGCTTCGACAAGGAAATACTATAGAATAAGAACTGAGCTTGGTTCTTATGTTCTGATGCTTGGTGATGCATATGATGTCTCTGACCCAAACATCATCAACTACAATATCTTAAAAAAAGCTGGCATTAGAGTCCCTGAATTTTTTAAACTAGAGCCGCATCTTGGAGTTATATTACAAGAAGACATAGGTTGTTTACATCTTCAGGATCTTGCTGATAAAAATGATGTTATTCACTACTATCATGACGCTATAAAAAATATGCAAACATATCATAGGTGTTCTACTCAAATCTCTTTTACCAAAGAAAAATTCATGTCAGAGTTAACTATGACATATGAATATTATGTAAGGTTATACATGAAAAGAGAGATGGACAAAGAGTTGGTTCTGCTTGTAAACAACAGCATAGTTGAACCAATGATGCTCCAACCTTTTGCCTATTTACACAGGGATTACCATTCAAGGAACCTGATGGTAAAGGGAGAGGAGCTTGTTATTATAGACTTTCAGGATGCAAGGATGGGGCCCTACTCCTATGATATAGCTTCTTTAACAATAGACCCATATATAAGTCTTGATAAAAGTTCGAGAGAGTTAATCGTAGAAAAATATTATGACTTAGTTGCGGCTCCTTTATTTAAGGTATCTAAGGACGAGTATATGAAGGATTATTATATTTCTTATCTTCAGCGTGGTATAAAAATGCTTGGTACTTTCTCGTATCAAAGCATAGTAAGGAAAAAAGATGACTATCTTAAATATATACCAACATTAATAGATGATATAAAAATTGTTTCTAAAAAATTCCCTGAATGGAATGATTTAATAAAGGAGGTTTATCTTAATTGAAGGCAGTAATTCTTTCTGCTGGTTATGGTACAAGGCTAAAACCCCTTACTGACCATATTCCCAAACCACTAGTTAAAGTGTTGGGGATATCTATTATAGAATACACTCTTGCTTTCATGAAACGTAACGGCATAAAAGAAGTGTATATTAACAGACATCATCATCCAAACTTGTTTGAAGATATTTCTATACCACCAGATCTTAATGTTCATTTTTCACATGAAAAAGATATTCTTGGGACTCTTGGTGGACTTATGAGTTTTAAAGAACATCTTTTAGACGATGAAACTCTTGTGGTGAATGGTGATATTATTTTTAATTTTGATCTAAAACAACTTAATCATTTCCATAGATCTAAGAAAAATGTATCTACCATGGTGTTGAAAAACAAGGAGTCCAATAATGTATCTTCTGTTTTTGTCGACGACTTTAATAATGTTGTTAGTATAGGAAGATCTGCAGAAGGTATATATTCTGAGTATATGTTTTCGGGCATACAAATCATAAATCCGGAGTTCTTTGAAAAAGTTAAGAGTTATAATTCTCCCGGTTGTATTGTTAGAGATTTTTATATACCTTACATGAACGAAGGTGGAAGGATTTCTGGGTTTATTGCTGACGGTAATTTTTTATGGAAGGAATTAGGGGATCTTAATGGTTACCTAAACACAAACCTAGCCATACTGGATCTTTTATCTAGATATAAACTTGATCATCAAACTGAGTCATTCATCTCTGATTATTGGTTCAACGTTAGAGCAGATAAAATTATAGAATCAGTTGAAGGTATTTGGCTTGGAGACGGCTATTATATAGATCATAGTGCAACAATAATACCTCCTGTGTTAATAGGCTCCAATAGCAAGGTGATGGCTAATTGTGTAATTGGCCCAATGGCTGTTATAGGAGACAATGTCGTTGTAGATCATGATTCTCAAATAAAAGAAGCCGTTGTCCTTGACGGGGCACATGTGCAAAATAATAATCTGGTAGAGAAAATGGTCATCTCGAAAGATTTTGTTTTTAATTCTATAAAAGGAACAGAGAATTAATTAATTGTATCCCAATAATCCTTGTCCCTCATTTTATTAAGTATATTCTCGTCAGATCCTCTTCTTAGCCAGAAATCTGCTTTTTTCTTGAATAATCTTTCTCTTTGTCTTTGACCTGTTACGTCCATGAATAATCTGAATTTGTGGTCTATCATTGATTCTTTTATTATGTGTTTTGAATCTATATCTTGGATCTGTTCGGCTTTTATTAGCTCTTTATAAGGAGTGCTTGTGTCTTCTGCAATCACAACTATGTTATCGTTCTCATTGAATCTTAACTGTTGGGCGAGATTTATAGAACAAACAATGCTTGCAAAGGCACCAAGACCAATCTTTTGTGTCATTGCCTTCACTAGTTTTATCTCTATATTAAAATCTGCGGCTATTTTTGCTGTGAAATCCTCTATGCACTTCATGGTCTTTATTACTTCATCTTCTTCTGCCAACATAACATAATCTGTTGCATAGATATTGTGTATATAAGGTATGAACCCATAGCCCATCCCATACATTCTGTGAGTATTTTTCTTGTTGTTATAGAAAGTAGAACTTTCTTCTGGTTCTATTAATAGGTTCTTTGAATAAGGATATTTTTTCTTACTACTTATGGCAGCGCCTGTTAATGCACCAGAAGATGCTGGGTAACACAACAAAGACACCTTGTTGTCACCGACACCATCTACAGCTTTTTCAATGGCGTTACCAGTTACGATCTTATGATATGTATAGGCTGCTGTATTCTGGAATTGAGACACAAAATTTGGTTTTTTCTTATTCAGATCTATTATTCTAGCTGCATCACTTATTTTAACTCCCTCAAATTCAACTTCTGCTCCAAGGTCTTTTGCTTTTTTTATCCAGTAAGGAGAAGACATTTGTGGTGTCTTTATAGTGCATTTAAGCCCGAACTGTGTTGCCGCCCAAGCGTAACTTGCTATAGCACTGTCAAAAGCACAAACTTCAACTGAATTCTGTTTTTTTGTTTCTACTAGTTGTTTTAAATTAAAATAAGCTGCTCCATCATTACAAGATCCAGTTGGAAAGTATTCTGGACTTAGTACTATGATATTAGCTTTTGTACCTACTATTTGTTTTGGTATTACTGTCCTGTTTATTTCTCCAGATGGTTTTCTCCAATTAAGAGGTAGCGTAGGTGCTGAATTATTCAACAACTCCTTATAACTAAGCTTTTCTTTAACCATTACACACCTCCACAAAAACAGCAGAAGGACCTTAACTTAAATAGAATAATACACAAAGAGGTTTGAAATGTCAAGTTAGGATAGTTTAAGTATTATTTCATCCATTATTGGCACAGCCTTAATATTTATTAGAATTCTTCCATTTTTACGATCAATATACCCACTGTCAAATAATTGCTTAACGACTTGAGTATCTAGGGGTTCTTCACTTATACCTTTTCTTAATAATCTTAATCCTAGCATTATTTTTTCTCTTCTTATTTTGTCGTTATCTAGATCCTCTACTTCGTAGCAAGATATTGGATCATTTATATATGCCCCTATATCGTTCTTATTCCACCTTCTTATTCTTTTATCTTTAAGGAATGAATGTGCCCCAGCTCCAAGGCCAGTATAAGAAACATATTCCCAGTATGCAGAGTTGTGTTTGCTTTCTTTGTTGGGGAGACAAAAATTAGAAACCTCATAGTGGATGTATCCAGAAGCCAATAGCCTTTTATGTATTTTGTTGAACATATCATTTATGATGTGTTCAGACGGACAGACAGAATAATGTTCATAAGATTCACTTACAGTGAACATGTAAAAAGATATATGGTCTGGCTTCTGTCCAATAACAAAATCCAGATCAGCCTCAAGATCATTCATGCTTTGTGAAGGTAATCCGAACATCATATCAATTGAAGTGTCGATGCTATTATGTCTCAACAGTTTTATTATTTCTTTTATTTTTTGTTCGTCGAGCTGTCTTTTTATTAGTTTTAAGATCCTTTGATTGGTAGTTTGAACACCGATGCTTACCCTGTTTATACCAATATTTAACATTAATTCTAAAAAATCATGGGTATTGCCTATTTGTTCTGGATTAACTTCTATCGTTATTTCTTCTATGTTCTGAAAATTATATTTTATGTGTTTGGCTAATCTTGTTAAGTTATCTGAGCCCAACAAAATGGGGCTGCCACCTCCAAAGTATACTGTTCTTAACTTGTCAACAAGCTCGATTTTTCTGTGTTCAAACTCCAATATCAACGAATCTGTATATCTGTTCTTGATGTTAGAATCTAAGCTTGGGACAGAGAAAAAGTCACAATAAGGACATTTGTTATTACAAAAAGGTAAATGAATATAAAGTATAGACACAGTCCTCTAATGATATTAAAAATATGTACTTATGAAAACATTAAAATTACAGAATGGGCTTAATTTTATCTTCGAAAAAAGATCTATATCTAAAGTTATGAGTGCCCAGATATGGGTAAAGTGTGGGTCTGTTAATGAAAATATTAACAATAATGGTATTTCACATTTTATAGAGCACATCTTGTTCAAGGGTACTAAAGGTATTGACGAGGGTGTTGCTAAAAGAATAGAGGAGATGGGGGGAGAGCTTAATGCCTTTACTTCAAAGGAACATACTTGTTACTTTGTTACAACACCATCTATATATTACAAAGAAGCTATTCAATCTTTAAAATCACTTGTTTTTGAACCAAAAATGGAAGCAAAAGATATAGAAGATGAAAGAGAGGTAATTTTAGAGGAAATAAGAAGATATCAAGATATACCATCTAGTGTTGCGAGCGATATATATCAATCTCTTCAATTCAAAGGACATCCATACAGCATGCCTATACAGGGTTATGTTGAGACTGTTAAGGATATAACCGTAGAAGACGTTGTAAAATATTATGCAAGGTTCTATTCGCCGTCTAATAGTACATTAGTGATAAGTGGCGATATAGACGAACAAGAGGTCTTAAAGTTTGCAGAAGAGATTTTTGGCGACCTTAAAGAAAATAAACAAAATATACAAAAACCAGATCAAATACCATTAATATCGTCTTCTTTATCAAAAATAGAAGAACTTGATATTAGAGAATCTATACTTTATTTTGGTTTTTCAATACCGGGATTGTTTCATAAAGACATTCCGGCCATAGACCTTTTGTCTAATATATTAGGTCAATCAGAAAGCTCTAGGTTGTTTAAAAGATTAAGAGTGGAAAAAGGTATCGTTACATCAGTAAGTGTTAGTTCTTACACTCCTGTTCTAGGTGGTTCTTTTTCTTTTGGGCTTTCTTTTGAATGTGATTCTCAAAAGGTTAAAAGCACCATTCAAGAGATAAGCAAAGAACTTTTTTCTGTTATATCAGAGCTTGGTTTGTCGCTTAAGAAAGAAGAACTTATAAGAGCAAAGAACATAATACTTAGTGAAAAAGTATATGAGCAAAGAACTGTTGACGGTGTAGCATCAAGACTTGGAAGAATGATGTCTATGACTGATGGTCTAGATTTTGATGATAAATATATAGAGGCAATAAAAAAAGTAACAATAAGTGATCTTGTAGCTGTTCTTGGGAAATATATAATAGGGAGAGATTTTTCTGTTGCAGCAGTTCTTCCAAAAGGAGCAAATATAAAAGAGCAAGAGCTTGTTGAGATATTATCCTCAGATCATAGGTCTATAAAAGAGGTAAAGGATAACACAAACAAAGACCAGAGCACCAAAGATCTTATTAATATATCTTTTGACGATAAAGATCTTTCTGAAAAACCAAAATTATTTAAATTTAATAGTGGTACAAAACTTGTTATGAAACATTTTGGCAACACGCCACTTGCTTCTATGTATATTTGTTTTCCCGGTGGTGTTTCTTACGAAACAGATAAAAATAACGGTATATCTAATCTTGCTTCTAGGTCTTTAATATATGGGGCAAAAGGTCTTTCCTATGACGAGATAACAGAAAAAATAGATTCTACAGCATCTTTTTTTGATGTGTTCAGTGGTAAAGATGGTTTTGGTGTATCGCTTGCTGTTTTAAAACCATATTTTTCACAGATGTTAGAACTTGTTGAAAGGGTAATATTAACGCCTAAGTTCAATAAGAGATATTTTGATATGGAGAAAAAGATAGTAGAGGATGAGATAGATTCTATGCAGGATAATCTATCTTCTTACGCGCACAGTCTTTTTCTGAAGACAATGTATAAAGTTAGCAATTATCGGCTAGACCCTATTGGCACTAAGGACTCAATTATTGATGTAGACGATGAAATGGTAAGGTCTTTTTATAATGATCTTTTTGATCCAAGCAATATGGTTATATCTTTTTCTGGAGATTTTGACGAAAAGACAGCAACTGAATGGAGTGAAAAAATATCACAATATAATAAGAACAAAAAAACACTACAAAAGCGGTCTATAAAAGAGCCTGAACAAGTCTCGGCCAGAGAACTAAGGGCCAGCAAAGATATAAAACAATCTCATATAATACTTGGGTATCCTACCTGTAACATATTAGACAACGACTTAATGCCATTAAAGGTTCTTGCGGGTGTTCTTTCTGGGCAGAGCGGAAGGCTTTTTGTGGAACTAAGAGATAAACAAAGTTTGGCCTATTCTGTGTTTCCTCTTCAGATGTTCGCTGCAAACGCTGGCTATTTTTCAGTGTATATTGCTTCTGAACATTCTAAAGTTGATAAGTGTATTTCTGGTATAAAAACACAGATAGAAAAATTAAAGAACGATCTTGTTACCAAAGATGAAATAGTAAGATCAAAAAATTATCTCGTTGGTCTTAAAGAGATAGAGCTACAAACAAGCTGTTCTCAGGCCTTGAATATGGGCATATACGAGTTTTATGGCAAAGACCACAAAGATGCTTTTAGATATTCAGATCTAGTGATGGGCGTAACCGTTAATGATTTACAGCGAGTTGCTCAAAAATATTTCTTAGATAATAAGGAAAACTTAGTGGTTCTTACTAAATGAAGAACAAACTCTCTATAATTTTTACTCCGTTCCTATTCTTTAATGATCTTATAGAGCGTTCAATCAGTGAGCAAAAACTTAACCTTGATGATTCATTAAAATTTTATCTAGCTTCTTTGTTATCTGAGAACATGGACCCAAACAAACTTTTGAAGAAAAGTGAGGAGCATCCTTATGCTGGAATGCCGTTAGCAATAATATTTAGACAATCTTTATTGGAGCAAACAGAGAAAAGAAAAAAGATGTTGAAATATGTTGGTGACTACTCCTTGTATGTTGGTGGGTATTTTAGTGAAAGCCTTAAAAAAGGATTAGTAAGTCATTCATACTATATTTCTATAGGGGAAGATGCTTTTAGTGGTTTGTCTGCTATTTCAAGACAAAAGAATCTTTCAATACTTTATAATGACATAGTGGATAATTTCATCCAGATGCTTTTAATATTAAAGGGCGTCAGTCATTTAACGAAAAAATCTTAATTATTACTACCCTTCTCTAGAACGTTCACAAGCATCTTTAGTTCATTTATTTCTTCATATAATTTTTTTATTGTTTCTGCCTGTTCTTTTATGGTTCTTTCTTTTTCTTCTATGAACATTGTGTTCACTCTATTGATCTCATCTAGGGTTTTTTCTGTAAAGGCCAATACATCTTGTATGTTCTTTTTTTCTTCGTTGTCTGGCTTGTCTAAAGATGGATCATCATAAATAAGATATTTACCAGCTTCTAACTTAAAGTTTATTGAACCGTTACGTATTTTTCTTCTGATAGTAGATGGGCTAAGAGAATGTTTCATAGAATATTCTATAATGGATAACCAAGTCATTTATTCGTACCCCCTATTTCTATTAGATTATACATTTTAATATTGATTTTAATACTAATTTTGAATACTCAAGTATAGTGATTATATTTTTTAGGCTATTAATACTCTGTTTTGTGTCTATGGGGTTTTTGCACAGCTCTATGCTTGATGTAGATAAGCCATGGGATTCTTCTTTGATCTTTAATTTTGATGAAGCCGCTGTTACTTTAGACAAAAGCAATACAGAAGATGTTTTGGTGGCCATAATTAAGGACCCAGACAAGCTTATATCAGAGGATTTTTCTGTGCCAAAGGATCTTATGGAAAGGGTCTTGTTCTGGGCAAGGATATATTCTTTATATCCTTCCACATCATTTGTTGTTCACGACAAAGACGATCTTTCTATTGTTTATAATGTTGTTGATCAGAAAACCTCTAAAATAAGTCCTGGCGAAGCTAAAAGGATGGCAAAGGACCTTATAGATAGAGCCATGAGATCAAAAAGCCTTAAAGATTTTTCAGCAAAAAATAAACAAGAAAAACAATTTTATTTAAAATTAAAAGATAAAAGAGGAAAAATAAAAATCTCGGACCTTGTTTCAAACATACGTACTCAAACGGGTCAGATGGATTTCATACAGAGTGGCATAAGGTCTTCATCTAGATATTTACCGATAATAGAGGAACTGTTCAAGGAACAGGGACTTCCTTGGGAATTAACGAGGATACCTTTTGTAGAATCGTCTTTTAATATAAAGGCTGATTCAAAGGTTGGAGCTAGGGGTATTTGGCAGATAATGGGCATAACTGGCAAAAAATTTATAGGGGTAGATCCAAATTACGACGAAAGGTATTCTCCTTTTAAGGCTAGTATAGTTGCAGCTAAGTTGTTAGAGGAAAATTATAGGATACTTGGAACATGGCCTCTTGCAATTACTGCTTATAACCACGGCCCCGGTGGTTTAAAGAATGCAAGCAAAAGACTAAAAACCAAAGACATATCAAAGATAGTAAAAGAATATAAAGGCAAAAATTTTGGGTTTGCATCAAAGAATTTTTACTCTGAGTTTTTAGCGGCATTATATGTAACTGTTTACAGCGACCGTATTTTTGGGAAAATAGACAAAGAACCTTTAATGAACTTCTTTTATGTTAAATTAGAAGAAAGGATGTATGTTAAAGAACTCTTGTCTATATCAATGCTTAGTAAAGAAGACCTTCTTAAATATAACCCAGAGCTTGGCAAGAACATTGTTAATGGCAAATTACCTCTTGAAAGAAATGCTTTCATAAAATTACCACCGAGGGCTTCTTATAGATTAGAAGAATATTTTGAAAGAAAAATGGACGCAAAAGAATTATACGAAGAACTGGATAATAAATACAAGGATGAATAATATAATAGATCTTATATCTGTTGCGCCTCTTGCTGGGATAAGCGATTCTCCTTTTAGAGCTATTTGTAGAGCTTTTGGCGCTAAAGAGCTTTACTCAGAGATGGTTAGCGCAGATGGTCTATCAAGAAAACAAAAAGGTAGTGTTCGTCTTATACAGATATTAGAAGAAGACGGGCCAATGGTCGTACAATTGTTTGGTTCAAAACCAGATTCTTTTTATCTTGCATCCAAAATATTGAACGACTTAGAACATGTTAAAGAAATAAATATTAATGCTGGTTGCCCTGTTAAGAAAGTGCTGAAATCTGGTGGTGGTGCTTCGTTAATGAAAGATGTGGTTCTTTTAGGAAGGATAGTTGAGCAGGTTAAGAAAGCTACTAACAAAGGTGTTTCTGTTAAGATAAGATCTGGCTTTGATTTTCATTCAATAAATTATCTTGATTGTGCAAGAATATCAAAAGAGGCTGGTGCAAATAAAATAATACTTCATCCCCGTACTGCAAAAATGATGTTTTCTGGTAAAGCAGAATGGGAACACATAAACATATTAAAACAAATGGTAACAGGAGTTAATATAATAGGTAATGGCGATGTGCTAACACTATCAGATGCAAAGAAAATGATGGATAAGACGGCTTGTGATGGTGTTATGGTTGGCAGGGCTTTGTTTGGTAATCCCTGGTTCCTTCATGACGAGACCAAGGTTTTTAATAATCAATTTGTTGAAACTATTTTAAAACATATTGAGCTTGCCACAAATTTTTATGGGGATTCCCATGCGTATAAGCTAATGAAGAAACATTTGATATATTATGTTAAAGGGGCAAAAATGCCATCGAGCTTAAAAGTGCCTTTCTATGACGCTATAACAAGATCAAATAGTGCTGATGAACAAAGATCAATAATTAACGATACACTAAAAAAGGTGCTTGCAAAAAATGAATAAACGCAAAGCCCTTGGACTTTATTCTGGTGGGCTAGACAGTATATTGTCGTCTATGTTAATAAAAGAGCAGGGCTTAGAGGTTCATCTTCTAAATTTTGTTTCACCCTTTTTTAATAAGATAAAAAAAATTCCAGAAGGGATGTTTCTGCACGAATATCATCTTGATGACGATTATATAAAAGAGGTTATATCTGAGCCATTGTTTGGCAAAGGAGCAAGTCTTAATGCTTGCGTTGATTGTCATATTTTTATGTTAAAGAAAGCAAAAATAATAATGAAAGACATTGGTGCTGATTTTATTTTTACAGGTGAAGTTCTTGGCCAAAGGCCAATGTCCCAAACAAAGAAAGCACTACATATAGTTGAACAGATGTCTGGCCTAGAGGGCTATCTTGTAAGACCTTTAAGTGCAAAATTATTAAAACCAACGGATGTTGAGCTTAGTGGTCTTTTAGATAGAAACAAGCTATTGAATATATCTGGTAGAGGGAGACAGAAACAAAGAGAATTAGCAAAGCAGTTTGGCATACTATCATATCCTCAGCCTGCCGGTGGTTGTAGATTTACAGATCCAAACATTATTAATCGTTCTTATCTTATAGAAAAAAGAAAAGACAAATTAGACTGGTCATATCTTTCTTTGATCTTATTAGGGCGTCATTTTTGTTTAGGCAATGGATCTTACCTAATAGTTTCTCGCAATGATGATGAGAATGACCTGATAAGATCTTGTAAGTCTAAAGGATATCTTTTAACGGGTACTAACAAAGAACATTTTGTTGTGGCTTTGTTGTTTAGTGTTGATGCAACGATCCCTTCATTAGACCATGAAAACTTATCTTTGTGCGGGAGTATAGTCTCTAAATATTTGAAAAAACCAGAAGACACTTGTGATAATTACAAAGTAGAATTTTTACTTAATGATAAGTTAATAGAAAGCAGTCTTTTTAAGCCTGCTGTTGATGAAATTTTGAAAAAATATCTTTTATGATCTTTATTGCTTCTTCTACGTTGCTTGCACTTAATATCTTGTCTTTTCTTTTATCGTCTATGGCTCTGCCACCCATTTTATCACTCCACCCATCTACGCCATTAAAAGCGATAATCGGTTTGTTATACGCCCAGGCATATGCCATTTCTGATAATGTCCCAGCTCCTCCGCCAACAGCTACTACTATGTCGCTAGAGAGTACTACGATTTGGTTTCTAGCCCATCCTATACCTGTTGGTATTGCATAATCTATGTATATATTACCTTCTTCTTGTGAAGTTCCCGGCAAGATACCAATGACCCTTGAAGACGATAATCTGTTATGAACGCTTTGAGCTCCTTTTGAAGCGGCACCCATTACGCCATCTCTTCCACCAGTTACTATACTTATACCTTCTTCTGCTAGTCTTTTGCCAAGCTCTTCTGCTATTTTATTCAGTTCAGGCTTTTCCATGGAATCGCCTATTATACCAACAGTCTTTGTTCTCATACTTTATTACCGTCCTTAGAAGTTTGTCTATATCAGCTGCTGTTCGCTTGACAATCTGTTTTTTTGTTAATAGTCAATACTTAGTCGGTGAAATTAATGATAGAAGCAAGTAATTTAACAAAGAATTATGGTAATTCGTGTGCAGTAAAAGATGCTTCTTTTATTATTAGTAAAGGCAGAATAAGCGGGTTACTCGGTCCAAATGGAGCAGGTAAAACCACTGTTATAAGAATGATCTGTGGTGCTATAGTCCCAGATTCAGGTAGTATTAAGGTCAAAGGTTTTGATGTTATAAATTTATCTCAACTTACTCGTTCTTTAATAGGCTATCTTCCAGAAATACCAGCCCTTTATTCAGAGTTAACAACAAGAGAACAACTTGTTTATTGTGCAAGATTGAAAGGTATAAAAAAACAAGCAATGTCTTCGGTAATAGACGAGATACTTAAAGAATGTTCTATAAGTGACGTTAAAAATAAACTTATATCCAAGTTATCAAAAGGCTATAAACAAAGACTCGGTATTGCGCAAGCGCTGATAGGTAATCCAGATGTTATTGTCCTTGATGAACCAACTACAGGCCTTGATCCAATACAGATAATAGAGTTTAGAAATTTAATAACAAGAAGAAAAAATAGTGGTGCAACGGTACTTATAAGCAGTCATATATTGAGTGAGATACAGAACCTTTGTGATGATGTGACTATTATGGATAAAGGAACAATCCTGTTCAGTGGTAATGTTAACAAGCTTGAATTTATGACCAATAAAAATAAAGAGTATCATATAGAACTTGCCAACGTTGACGAAAAGATAATTGATATAATATCTGCAATTAAAGAAGTTCTTAGCTGTTCCCGTGTTGATGATAACAATATAATCGTTGTTACAAAAGACGATAATGATATTCGTTCTTTGGTAAGCAAAAAGATAGTGGACGCAGGCTATTCTTTGATGGGAATTAATTTTAACAAAAAGGATCTGGAGAATTCCTATTTAGAGCTTATTAATGGTGCAGGGCGAAGATGATAAAGAAAACCTTTATAATAGCAAAGAAGGAATTTAAAACTTATTTTGTAACGCCAATAGGCTATACGGTAATAGGTGTTTTCCTTTTTGTTGTAGGGTACATGTTCTATCAAAGGTTGGTATTTTTTATAAGACAACAGTTCACTGATGCTCAAACCGCACAATATATACAATCAAGTCTTAACGACGCAGTAGTTAAACCTATTTATGCTACAATTAACGTAATAATGCTGTTCATTGTGCCTGTAATCACGATGAGACTTATAGCAGAAGAAAAAAGGTCCAAGACAATAGAACTACTTTATACCTCTCCATTGAACATGTGGGAAATAATTCTGGGCAAGTTCCATGCAGGACTTTGTTTGGTTTTACTCGCTCTATTAGGGACCTTTGTTTATCCGATAATACTTCTTATTGGTGGGAATCCAGATCTTGGTCAAATATCATCTATGTATTTAGGTTTAGCATTGCTTTCTTCGTCTTATATTGCGATTGGTCTCTTGTGGTCTAGTATTACAGAGAACCAGATAATAAGTGCTATTTTTACTTTTCTCTCGTTAGTTTTTTTATGGGTGCTTGACTGGTCTGCACAGAATTCATCACAATTTATATCAGATATACTTTCATACATCTCGGTAATAAAACATTTCGAATATTTTGGTCAGGGTGTTATCAGTTTAAAAGATACTGTTTACTATATATCATTAACGACAATACTATTGTATTTGTCCAGAATACTTATAGACCCTAATAAAAACATTAAGATATTTACAAGATGGTCTTTGTCATTTGTTTTATTGGTAGTTGTTAACGTGTCTGTCAACATACATGATATCAGATTTGATGTAAGCAGAGATAAGATAAATACCCTTAGTGAACAGACGCTATATATATTAAATAACCTTAAGGAAGATGTTACTTTTCATGCAGTTCTTAACGCTGGCCCTAGTGCTCAAAACTTTAAACGAGCTATTGAGCAATACTCATACTATTCTAGACATATAAAATATCAGATCCTAGATAAACAAGAAATAGGCGCAAAATTTGAAAGTTTAACACTGTTCTATAAGAACAAGCGTGTGAGTATATCAAGCCTTACTGAAGACGACATAAGCAGTGCAATAGTTTCTATTACGAGAGATATTAGAAAAAATATATATTTTATAAATTCTCACGGTGAGCCAGATATAGAAGATAACTCAGCAGAGGGGATTTCTTTTTTAACTTCAAAAATAAGATCTTATGGGTATGAAGTATCTTCTGTTGATCTAAAAAAGGTCTTACCTAAAGATAAAGGTCTTTTGATAATGTTGGCACCAAGCAAAGATATAAACGACCTAGAGTTAAAGAGGATAAATAATTTTTTGTCTAATGGTGGTAGTTTTATTCTTTTATTCGGGCCTCCTGTGTCTTTAACAGATTTTGACCCAGCAAAAAAAATAAATACATTACTCGTTGGACTTGGAATAAGAATAACCGACAATATTATTATAGATCCTTCTTCTAAGAAGATGGGTCTTGGTCAAGCTGTGGTCGTAACTCAAGACCTTTCTAGTAAAAACCTCATAAGTTCAGATCTTAAAGATCCATTAATTTTACCCTACTCCAGGTCACTTGTATTAAGTAAGAACTCTAAAAGTTTATGTAAAAGTTCTTTAACTAGTTGGGGTGGATCTTCTGTTCTGAGCGGCAAACTTGTTTTTGACGACAAGAAAGATCTTAAGGGTCCACTAGATATTTGTGCCTATACCTGTGTTTCAGGTGATAAGGGGTGTTTAATGGTTGTAGGCAATTCGGCCTTTGTTACTAATAAATATATTAATTATGGTTCAAATTATGATCTTATAATGAATGCAATATCTTTTATGCTTGATGATAAAGAGCTTGTTTTTAGCAGAACAAGAGTAGACCGACCGGGTTATTTTATTGCTGGGTCTATCTTTGTGGTTGGTTTTTTTGCTACGTACTTTATACCTTTTATAATGCTTGTTGCTGGTTTTTTGTCTTATTATAGAAGAAAAAGGAGATGAGGTGAGCTATGAAAAAATATTTTAATTATCTTACTGAAGGGAATCTATTACCTGCTTTTTTTACTTCATATCTTTTGATTTTTATCATTAATTCTATCCGATCGCTTGTATTGTTTAGTTTTGGTTTTGGGGACATATTTTTCAGACTTTTTGATGTGGTTAGAACAGCCATGTTAGAAGTAGGGTTGCCAATAGATCCTTTTATATCAATGATTGGACTAATGAGCTCTTTATATTGGGTTGTTGTATCACCCTTGTTCTATCTTTTATTTATTTTTTTCTATTCGGTGTTCGTTCAGTTCATACTTCATATCTTTGTTAAAGGTAAGCCAAAGAGGTTCAGTGTTACTCTTTCTATAATGTTGGCTACAGCTGGATTTTTCTATATATTAAAAATAGTGCCTTTTGTGGGTTCTTTTTTATTCTCTCTAGTGTTTTTGTCTGTATCTGGTTCTTATATAGCAAAAAAGAATCTAATGCCGAGATGGAAAGGGGTCTTGTTCTGTGCTTTACCACCTCTTATTTTGTTGTTGTTAGCAGGGTCTTTTATTTTTAGTATTATTGGACTTGCTTCTTACTTTTAATTTATAACATCTTGGTATATATTCAGATTAATGAAGATAAATACTAATATTTTTTCATGCTCAATATTTTCGTTATTTATATTAACCTCTTGTTCAACAACTACCGGTACTGTTACAAGAGGGTACAATACAACTAAAGACAAGATATGGTATTCAATGAAAGAAGTAATAAAAAAAGACTATGGTGGCATTAAACGTTTAGAGCCAGATCCACCGACTGTTGTCTCTGGGATATTCATGAAAGACCATCAGTTTGGTATAGATAAAACAGGGTATCAAGCTTATGTAAGTCTTAGTGGATTTACAAGACCATACGTTGTTGATGTAGAGGTCAGGGTTTTCCCAGAGGGATATGAAACACAAAAATATTCTACAGACAGAGCGAAAGCACAAGAAATAATCAATAAAGTAACTCAACATATTAACGATAAAAAATATAATATGTCTATGCAGGAAGAATTTGCTCCATTCTAAAATGAAAAAAAGGAGATGTTTTTATGCCTTTAAAAAATGCTGTTATTGTTATGGCGGCAGGTGCAGGGACAAGATTTAAGAGCAAAACATCAAAGTTACTACATGATTTTGCTGGTCGACCAACAATAAGTTATCTTGCTAAAACACTTTCTGGTTTAAAAGATACGCAAGTTATTTTTGTCGTTTCTTATCAGAAAGAGAAAATAATAGAACTGTTAAACAAGGATAATTCTTTTCTTTTTGTGGAGCAAAAAGAATTGGATGGTACAGCAGGAGCCGTAAGGGTTGCTTTACCTTATATAGACAAAGATGTTTCTAAAATTGCAGTAGTACCCGGCGATACTCCGTTAATACCTTCTAAATTAATATCAAGTATATTAGATGATAAAGCTGATCTTTGTGTGGTTGGATGTTCTCTTGATGACCCAAGTGGATACGGAAGGATTAAGTCTGCAAATGATAAAAAAGTGAAAGCCATAATTGAAGAGACAGATCTTGCCCCTAAAGATAAGAAAATAAAAGTTGTTAATACTTCTATATATTCATTTAAAAAGGAATTTTTAGAGAAAGCTTTGTCCAAAATTACTATCAACAAAAAGAAAAAAGAATTTTATCTGACAGATGTAGTTGGCATTGCTGTTAATATGAAAAAGAAGATTAACTGTGTTAGATTTGACGACGCTGACATTGTTCTTGGGGCTAATGACAGGCTTGGGTTTTTATCGTTAGCAAAAGAAGTTTGGAACAAGAGAGCAATAGATCATATAAATAACGGTGTTACCATAATAGATACAAGAAGCACTTATATAGACGATGCCTGTTCAATAGGTGTTGATACATGTATTTATCCTAATTCTTTTATAACTGGTGACAGCAAGATAGAAGAAGATGTTGTAATCCTTGAAGGCTGTAGGATAAATAACACTACTATAAAGAAAGGATCTGTTGTTGGTCCATATGTTTATACAGATGGTGCAGAAATAGGCACTAACAACAAAATAGGTCCTTTTACATATGTAAGGCCTGGCACCAAGACCGCAGACAAGGTTAAGATAGGTGGATTTGTAGAAACAAAAAAGACCGTCGTTGGATCTGGTTCTAAGATTCCTCATCTTTCTTATGTTGGTGATGCTTTTATCGGTGAGAATGTAAATATTGGCTGTGGGGTCATAACTTGTAATTATGATGGTTTTAAAAAGAACGTAACCAATGTTGGCGACAACGCCTTTGTTGGTAGCGATTGCCAGCTTGTTGCCCCCGTTAATATTGCAAAGAATTCTTATGTGGCTGCAGGGACCACTGTTACAAAAGATGTCCCAGAGGATGCTCTCGCTTTATCAAGAACACCTCAAAAACATATAGATGGATATGTTAAAAGGATTAGGGAGAAGAATTCCAAAAAATAATATACTGTTGTAAAAAACGATAGATGGTGATTAGATTCTTTTGGTTTAAAAAAGGGACAATAGTTGCTTTACTTGTATCAAGAGGGATTTTTTGAAAAATATAATAGATAAACTTAATCAACAACAAAAAAGAGCAGTAGAGAACACAGAAGGACCGATGCTTATAGTGGCTGGTGCTGGTTCAGGCAAAACTAGGGTTATAACTTATAAAATAGCACATATAGTCGCCAGTAAGTTGGCTAACCCTTCTCAGGTAACAGCAGTGACATTCACAAACAAGGCAACTGCTGAAATGAAGAACAGGATACAACAAATACTTTGTGAAGAACTTAATATTTGTTCAAGACAAGAACTTAGCGCAATGACCATTGCTACTTTCCATAGTTTTTGCACTAGGGTTTTAAGAGAGAATTATCAACTTGTTGGTCTTAGTAGGGATTTTCTTATTTACGATTCTGATGATCAACGTGACCTGATATCATCTATATTAGACGTTATGAAAATAGATAAGAAGACCATGAATCCAAAAGACATGGTCTCTTTGTTCTCGTGTGTTAAGAATGGCATGTTCGACATGAGGCCCGGAACAGAAACAGCAAGAATATATGAAGAATATCAAAAAGAACTAAGAAAAGCTGGCGCTGTTGATTTTGGAGACCTTCTTGTTTTAGCGTTAAAGATATTCTCTGAGCATAAAATTGTACTTGAATATTATCAAGATAGGGCAAAATACTTTTTCGTAGACGAGTATCAAGACACTAACAGAATACAGTATAAGCTTATAAAGTTGTTGTCGATGAAGCACAGAAATATTTGTGTTGTTGGAGACGAAGACCAATCTATTTATAAATGGAGAGGCGCAGACATCAAAAATATCTTAGATTTTGAAAAGGATTTTAAAGATGCTGTTGTCGTAAAACTTGAAGAAAATTATAGATCCACCTCTAACATAATAGGGGCTAGTTCGTCGTTAATATCACGAAATACCCAAAGAAAAGCAAAAACACTTTTTACGAATAATAAAAGCGGGGAGAAAATAAAAGTTGCTTCTTTAGTCAACGATATAAGAGAAGCTGAGTATATGGTAGAACAAATAATGAAGGAGCGTTATTCTGGTACGGAGTATAAAGACATTGCTGTTTTCTATAGAATAAACGCACAATCAAGGTTGATAGAAGAACAACTAAGAAAGAACAAGATACCATATAAGATAATTGGTGGAACAAGATTCTACGACAGAAAAGAGATTCGAGATATTATCGCATATCTAAAAGTTTGTGTTAGCCCAGATGATGGGGTTAGCCTTCAGCGTATTATAAATATCCCGACAAGAGGTATAGGGAAAACCACAATAGAAAAAATAGCAGAAGAAGCTACAAAAAGAGATATTAGTTTGTTCGCTATGATGAAGGACCAAGCAAGTCTTCTTTGTGTACTTAATAAACCAACAGTTAACAAGGTGTCTGGCTTTGTTGAGTTAATTGAAAAGATTCGTGCAGAACATCTTGTTGGACGTAGTTGTCAGGAAATATCAAAATTAATCATAGATAGTACTTTATATATAGATTTTCTTAAGCAGAGAGACGGTTTTGAAGCAGACGAAAGAACAGACAACATCTCTGAACTTTTAGGCGCTATGGCTGATTTTGAAGAGTCTTCAAAAGATAAAAGTGTTTCTGCTTTCCTTGAAAGTATTTCTTTACTTGGGGATGCTGACACGGAACAAGGAACGGAAGATGGGGTTAAGCTTATGACACTCCATAGTGCAAAGGGATTAGAATTCCCCGTAGTATTCATTCAAGGAGTTGAATATGGATTGCTGCCATATGTAAGTTATGGTGACAACGATTCTAACGATATAGAAGAAGAAAGGAGACTCTTATATGTTGGCATGACAAGAGGGATGAAGAGTTTGTATCTTAGTTGGGCGAGGAGCAGAAGAATCTTTGGTGGCATAAGGGCAAGGCTAATTTCTGAATTTCTTAACGAGATAGAAGATAAATATATAGAAGAATATAGTGACGAAAAAATCTACTTTGACACAAGTTATAGAGAGCAAACTCCTAGAAAAAACAATTATGATACGGGCATAGATTACTCATACATGGAAGAGCTTAATAGTTCAGTTGGCTTAAAGGTCAGACACTCAATGTACGGAGAAGGCATAATAAGGGCGATAGAAGGCAAGGGTGAAAAAGCAAAAGTCACAGTTGCTTTTAGGAACTATGGAACAAAAAAACTAATTTGGGGATATGCAAACCTCACGATATATGAAAGGAACGCATGAGTACTGTTTCTTTTGGTAGGGATGGAGAAAAAAAGGTTCAACGATGGTTGAAAGAGCAAAAAAGTTTTAATATTCTTTTTACTAATTTTAGAAAAAAAGGTTTTGAGATAGATATAATTGCTTTAGATAACAAGGATGTATTAAGGTTTATAGAAGTTAAGACGGTTGATCTTGGAAGTATTTTTGATGCATCATATTCAATAGAAAAAAGAAATATGTTAAATTATCAAAAAGGTGCGCTTAGTTTTATACAACAATACCCAGAATATTCAGAACACCAGTTATCTATGGATGCCGTTGTTCTAGATGGGAATAAATTCCATTATTATGAGAACATAAGTGGGCTAACCCTTTTCAGCTAGAAAATGGCGGACTAACTACTTAATATTATATAATTTTTAGATGACTTGCTACTTAAAAGCTCTTGTGGTAAAAGCTTGAAGTCTTTAAAAGTGCATCCTTGCTCGCAGGCAAAAGCATTGCGGGCTATAAATCCAAAAGGAGGTCAATGATGCTTAGAACTTACGAAACTGTCTTTGTCACAAATCCAGATGCTTCTCAAGAAACATTTGATGTGATCGATTCAAAACTAAAGGGTTTTATTAAATCTTCTGGTGGCGAACTTGGTCATGAAGAAACTTGGGGAGTTAGGAATCTTTCATTCCCTATCAAGAAGCAGGATAAGGGAAAGTATTCTTACATGCTTTATTCCGCGAATCCGGAGATCATTAAAGAGATGGAATTCTATCTTAAGATAAGTGAGCCGGTACTAACGTTCCTTACAGTTAAAGTGAAGGATACGGTAGATTTTGAAAATGTCCCAAAACCAAATTCAAAAGACCTTCTCTAATAGGTTCTTTTGTAAAGGCAAGTTTGTTGGTGCCGGTAACAGGAGAGCTACACCTAAAGGGATGGTCCTTGAGGACTTTGTTATCTCTGTTAGCTCAGAACTTGAATGGAAACAAAAAAGGATGCTAAACATTACAAGTACCTGTTATGGAGACACCGTTAACAAGCTGAAGGAATTAAGGACGGGGGATCTTATATTTATCGAAGGCGTTATAGACCAAAGCGGTAAAGAGGGTCCAATACTTATGACGAAAAAAATAGAAAAGGAGATAGTAAAATGACAGAAGAGTTTAAAAGGAATTATAGCGAAGGGAGACCATCAAGAGAAAATCGTGAATCAATGGGTGACGATGATAGATCTAAAGGTGGTTTTAGATCAAAACCAGCCAAGAAAAAAGTTTGCCGTTTTTGCACAGAAGAAGTTGTTCTTGATTATAAGAACGTAAGAGTTCTTAAATCTTTTATAACAGAAAGATTTAAAATAGTGCCTGCAAGAATAACTGGTACTTGCGCAAGACATCAAAGACTTCTTAATACTGCTATAAAAAGAGCAAGACATCTTTCTTTGATACCTTATACATCTAATCACAAGTTCTAGAGGTGTTATAGTTTGGATAAAGTGTTTAAAACCCTGAGGTCGATATTTTTAAGTGCTCCCGGAAGGGGTGCTGTATCGTCTTTGCTTTTATTTAGTTCATTTTTTGCAATGTTCAGTTCACTGCCAACTATTTCTGCATATATTTCAGAAAGTAGAGCGAAAGGGCTTTTTGCCGCCTTATGTGGTGCTGCTTTTTCTTTTGCTTTTGGAGGTATGTGGGGTGTAGCGCTTTATTCCGTGGTGGTCGTACTGGGTTCTATTATCATAGGTGAACTTATTAAATCTGGAAAAGATTTTAAAACAGTTATTACTATATCCAGTGTTTCCATCATGGGCGTATATTTGTTATCATTCCTTATTTATGCTTTCATTAATTCAAGCGGATTAATGGAACTACTTATTAGTATGGTAAACAGAACCTTTGATCTGATAACTAAGAACTACCCTCAATTCATAGAGCAACAGTTGATGAACACGGGCATGAGTAAATCTGAACTAATAAAAGAGACTGCCATACAAATACCATCTATTATGGGTGTCACCGTAATGGTCTTTGTGCTTGTTAACGTTATAATGTTAGCAAGGTCGAAGGGGAATATATCTAAATTTCTGAGGATAGAAAATTTAAAGAAAGTTAAGTTGCCAGAAAAGATAGTATGGCTTGCAATAGCAGTTGGAGCCTTTTATCTTTATTCTATTTCTGAATACAATACATCAATGGGAATGAAGGCAATAGGCCTTTTCCTTTTCAGGACATTGGCCGTTGTCTATTTCTTGCAAGGGATCATAATAATACATCAATTTTCTATATCAATGTTGGGCGGCGGACTTATAAGCATCATGTTGTTCTCGTTGCTTATAGTATTTGCCTATATGTTCGTAGTTGCTGTAGGATTTTTTGACCTTTGGTTTAATTTTAGGAAATATATAAAAAAAGAAGGAGACCGAACATGAAAGTTATTTTAAAGAAGAATCTAGATAAGATTGGAGCAAGTGGGGATATAGTTAACGTAGCAGAAGGTTACGCTAGGAATTTTCTTATACCTAAAGGGTTCGCTGTATTAGCAGAAGACGGCAATGTTAAGAACATTGAACATCACAAGAAAGTTATCCAAGATAAATTAAATAAAGAAAAGAAAGAAGCAGAAAAGATAGCAGAAAAGCTTTCGACTCACTCATGCACCGTTGCAAAAAAAGTAGGTGAAGAAGAAAAAATATTTGGATCTGTTACAACAGCAGACATAGAAGCAGCTTTAAAGAAAGACGGGTTCAATATATCTAAAAAAGACATTGTTATACCAGAACCGATAAAGGTTCTTGGTATATATACTGTACAAGTAAAAGTTTTTACCGGCGTAGAATCTTCTCTTAAGGTTTGGGTGGTCCAAGAATAATGGATACCTCATCCTATAGACTGCCTCCACAGGACCTTGAAGCAGAACAGTGTGTCCTTGGTTCGATCCTTTTGGATACCAATGCTGTATATGAGGTTCTGGACCTTATCAACGAAGAGGATTTTTATAGAGAAGCTCATAGAAAGATATTTTTAGCAGTTAAGCGTCTTAGTTCTAGGGGTGAACCAATAGACATAATTACTCTTCAGGGGGAGCTTAAGAAGCTTGGGACTTTAGAGGCTGTTGGTGATACTGGCTATCTTGTAGAGTTGATGGGCATGGTCCCCAACGCATCTAATTCAGCGAATTATGCAAGAATAGTTAAAGAGAAAAGCCTTGAAAGGACACTTCTTTCAACTTGTACTGGTATAATAAATGACATCTATGACTCTGGCCTTGATACAGAGAGCCTGTTGAATGATGCTGAGTCTAAGATATTTGATGTTACTGGTGGTAAGATACAGAACAATTATGTTCCTGTTAAAGATCTTGTAGAACAAAAGATAAGCAAGATGATGCAAAACACAGAGGGGACAGAATTTGTGTCCACCGGCTATAAAGATCTTGATGACATAGTAAGTGGAGGCTTTAGGCCCGGCCAGCTCGTTATAATAGCGGCAAGACCTAGTATGGGAAAATCAGCCCTTGCACTTAATATGGCAAAGAACGCTGCTCTTATGAACGACAAGAAAGTAATGGTTTTCAGTCTTGAAATGGGAAAAGAAGAAGTTCTGAATAGGTTTATGGCAAGCGAAGCAAAAATAAACGTTTCTAATGTTAACTCTGGTAAGATAGATGAATCAGAATGGGCTAGGTTCACAAATGCTGGAGAAAAACTTTCTGAAGCATTTATATTCGTAGACGATACTTCTGGCCTAACACCGGGTGAGATACGTTCTAAATGCAGAAGAATAAAATCAAGAGAAGGTTTGGATCTTATACTTATAGATTACTTACAACTTATGCGAACAGGTTCTAGCTCAAAAAGCCAGAACAGAGAGCAAGAGGTATCAGAAATATCAAGAACATTAAAATCTATAGCCAAAGAACTTGGTGTCCCCGTTGTAGCTTTGAGCCAATTAAACAGAGAGGTTGATAAAAGAGCCTCAGAGAACAAACGTCCTCAATTAAGTAATTTAAGGGAATCTGGTGCGATAGAACAAGACGCAGACATAATAATCTTTATTTATAGAGAGGATTATTATGATAAGGATTCTAACTGGAAAGGCGTTTCTGATATAATTGTTGCAAAGAACAGGAACGGACGAACTGATAGTGTTAAGCTTAGTTGGTTGTCTCAATTTACTTCTTTTGAGAATTATGCGGGGCAGCAACCATATGAACTTGGTGGATACGACGTCTAAGATACCAAGTTATATTCAAGCCGCTAATCTTGTTGTTCGTTAGTATTTTTATGACTAGGTCTACGTTTTCGACCATTCTAAGTCCCATTTTGCTAAAATTGCTAGCTCGCCGCTGTCTCTCAGTAGCTCGCATCGGTCTCGTACGCAATTTTTACGCAAAATCTGACAAGAATGGTTTCCCGAAAACTCCGAGATAGTCATAAAAATACTAACGAACAACTATATGGGTTCTAAAATTCTATTTAAGCTTTGCCAGCACAACCCAATACGTTGGTGTTCTTAGCAACGATTAGTTTAACCAGTTCTTCTCTTGCAGAACCAAGGTATGTTCTTGGGTCAAAATTCTTTGGATCCTCAAACAATGATTTACGCACCATGGCTGTAAAAACAAGTCTTCCGTCGCTATCTATATTTATTTTACAAACTGCAGATTTTGCCGCTTTCCTTAATTGATCTTCTGGTACTCCGGCAGTTCCTTCTAGTTTACCACCAAAGTTGTTTATTATATCAACGTAACTTTGAACCACAGATGATGCACCATGTAAAACTATTGGGAATCCGGGTAATCTTTTGGAAACTTCTTCTAAAATATCAAATCTTAGTGGAGGTACTGTTTCTCCGGGTTTAAGTTTGAATTTATATGCTCCATGGGATGTTCCAATTGATATTGCCAAACTGTCTACGCCACTTTTATCGACGAACTCTTGTACTTGAGCAGGATCTGTATAGTGAGAGTGTTCAGACTGTACTTCGTCCTCTATGCCTGCTAAAACACCAAGCTCACCTTCTACACTTACATCATTAGCATGTGCATATTCAACCACTTGTCTTGATAATTTTATGTTCTCCTCAAAAGGCAAATGGCTTCCGTCTATCATTACAGAAGAGAACCCACTATCTATACAAGATTTGCAAAGTTCAAAACTATTTCCGTGATCGAGGTGTAGCACGATAGGAATATTAGAACCATTTGCTCTAGCATATTCAACAGATCCCAGCGCCATAAATCTTAACATTGTAGGGTCTGCATATTTTCTTGCACCACTTGACACCTGTAATATTACTGGTGCATTTGATTCTATTGAGCCTCTTATTATCGCTTGAAGCTGTTCTAGATTGTTGAAGTTATAGCCGGGGATAGCGTATCCACCAGAGTATGCTTTTTTGAACATTTCTTTTGTGTTGGCTAGGCCTAATTCTTTATAAGAGACTTTTTTCATTTTTGAACTCCTTTATCTTTATTGGATTTATAAGCACGATTAATGTATCATCCATTAGTATTGTTTCAAGAGGTTATTAAATATGTCTAATGATAAATATATAGAACACGAGAAAGCAGAAAAAATAGCATCAAAAAAAGCTATAGATAAGTTTAAAAAAGAAATGTTAAAAAGTGTTCTTGCCCCATTTGGCCCCAATGAGCTTATTCCGGTTCTGGACAACCTTAAAGGAGAGTTCAATACTCCAAGAATAATAAGGAGCGGAAACGTTTTTGGTGTTAGGGAGGTTTTTGTTGTAGGGACTGAGTTTTTTAATCCATATCCAGCGGTTGGAGCGGTAAGGCACACAAGGGTAAGAATGTTGAAAACAATTGATGAGGCCATTAAAGAACTTAGGTCTTTAGACTATGAAATATTTGCTCTACTTCCGCCATCTTATGAAGGCGGTTCAATATTTGACACTAAATTTGGGCCAAAAACAGCCTTTATCGCTGGGCATGAAAAGTTTGGGCTATCTTTTGACCCCAAGGATTACAAGGATATTAAGCCTTTGCACATACCACAAGTTGGGGTGGTGGAAAGCCTTAATGTGTCTGTTGCAATGTCTGTGGCTCTAGCTGAATGGGTACGTCAAAATAATTCAAAAAAATAATAGTCTTTGATATAATAAGATTTTAACACAACACAAATAATGGAGATCATTATGGTAAAAACTAAGGAAAAAGAAATGGAAAAAAAGGTGAAGCTAGATCTTAAGAAGATACAAAAAACACTGCTAAAGATGAAAGAGGAGTTTGAAAAAGAAGCCGACTCTACTGCTGAACTTGTTAAGGAACATGAAGACAATACTTTTGCAGATGCAAACGATCTTGCAACACACGACACAGATATAAGCAACGAAATGAATGTTAAAAAACTAAAGGATTCTCAATATGAAGATATTGTTGAGGCTCTTGAGAGAATAGAAACAGAAGATTTTGGCGTTTGCGAAGAGTGTGGTGTGGATATAGGAGCAAAAAGGCTTGAAGTATATCCAACAACAAAACTTTGTATAAGTTGTCAGGAAGAGTTTGAAAAAACACAAAAAGCCAAGAGCATGGTCGCCAACTCGAATAAAACAGAACAATGATATTATATATACTCATAATAAACCTTATTTCGCTCAGTGCAGGGGTCTTACCTCCGGGATTTTCTGTTCGTCAGTTTGGACACACTAGAGACAAAGTTAGTTCTATGAAAATAGAGCAAAAAGTTGCTCTGGGCGATAATAGTTTTTCTTTTAATGAATCAATATTCTTTTCTAAACCTTCTAATATAAAAGTTGTAGTTGAAAGGTCTGGAGATGTAGTTACATTATTAAGAAGGGGATCTGATTGTGAGATATCAATTTCTGGCAAAAAGATAAATGGCCCTTGTTCAAGTATTAGAAGTAATTTCTATTATAATATTCTTACTGGATTAGCTAATCCGATAGACTACTATAAATCTCTTAACATAGACATTAAAGAGGGTTTTGTCTCAATAAAAAGAACAGACGAAGGTACTTATGTACCGGTAGAGGACACTTTATTATTAAAAAGTAATAATACGCCAATATTCATTATTGGGGTGGATAAAAGCACTTATAGAGCCGCAGTAGAAGATACAAAAAATGGTGAAGATCTTTTAAGTTCTGTCCTTGATAATATAAAAACCAAAGCACCACAGATATGGCTGGATAAGGTAGATTTTTGCCCGATAAGAATATATGGCAAGAAAAACAGTGGTGATAAAATAGAAATACTTTTATCTTCTTATATTAAAGATGCATCAGAAATCCCGTTCCCTAGCAAGATAGCTCTTTTTGTTAATGATATAGAAAAAGTTTCCTATCTTGTGAAAGCTTTCGAGACAGGTGTAAAGTTGAGTGAGGATGTTTTCCAAAAACAAGGACAACAAGCTATTGATATAGCAAGCCTAACAGATAATAAGAAGAAACTCGTTGAATACTTGCTTGATTATAGATAAGACTAAATTATGCATTACATAGATGTAGCCCCATCTAGACCACTTGGAAGATCACTTACTTATTTTTGTGATGAATTATTAGCTGTAGGCACAAGAGTAGAGATTCCAATAGGGAACAGCAAGTGCTATGGTTTTGTTGTTTCCACTAACGTTGTAGTCCAAGAAGGTGTACATCCAAAAAAAATCATTAATGTTTGCAATGGTGGTCCATACTTCTCAAAAGAGTATCTTGAATTCTATAAATGGGTTTCTGAGTATTATCACTATCCGCTAGGCGAGACCTTATCTTTAATAACGCCGTCGTTCATCCCAAAAAAAGAAAAAAAAGATGAAACAAACGACACTTTTATATCAAGCAAAGACCCTCTTGTTGATCTTACCAAAGAACAATTGGATGCAATAAGTTCTTTAAGAAAACATGACAAAAATCTTTTACACGGTATTACTGGTAGTGGAAAAACAGAGGTATATATAGAGATAGCCAAAGATACTATATCAAAGGGCAAGGGTGTTCTTTTAATAGTTCCAGAGATAGCACTTACACCACAATTGATACAAAGGATAAGTTCTCACTTTGGAGGGAAGATCTCTGTCCTTCATAGTGGGCTGAGCCCTAAGAAAAGATATCAAAATTGGAAGGATCTTTTAGAAGGGAAAAGTCTTTTATGTATTGGAGCAAGGTCTGCCGTATTTGCTCCAATAAAGGATCTTGGCCTAGTAATAGTAGATGAAGAGCAGGACTCATCATACAAGCAAGAGGACCGACTGAGATACAATGCGAGAGATCTTTCTTTTGTATTATCAAAGATGTTTAACGCAAAAATGGTACTTAGTTCAGCAACCCCGAGTATAGAAACATTATTTTCTACAAAACAAGGTAAACTAAATTATGTATATATAAAGAACAGAGTTCGTGGGTTGTGTCTTCCTTCTACTGTGATGGTAGATATGAAAAAAGCAAAGTTAAGAACTTATAATATGTCAGAAGAATTGGTTAAACATATATCAGAGGCTATATCAAACAAGCATCAGGTCATTTTATATATAAATCGCCGTGGTTTTGCCCACAGCATTATTTGCAAAACCTGTGGTAAGTCCATTAAATGTAGTAAGTGTTCTATAACCATGACAGAACACAAAAAGAGATCAGCCTTGTTGTGTCATTATTGTGGAGAAGAAAGAGGTTTGCCAAATTACTGTCCTTTTTGTGGTAGCCACGACATTTATTCAGTTGGCACAGGTACAGAAAGAATATTGGCAGAGATAAAAGAACTTTTCCCTAATGCTAGAGTTGCAATAATGGACAGCGACCAAATTGATAGTAGTAAAAAATTGTCAGAGATGCTTAATAAGATATCTAACAAAGAGCTTGATATAATAATAGGCACACAGATACTTGGGAAGGGTCACGATTTCCCTGACGTTAATTTAGTAGGAATAATAAATACTGATACCATGTTGCAGGTTCCAGATTTTAGATCTGCAGAAAGAACCTTTCATCAAATAACGCAGGTTAGTGGAAGAGCAGGCAGGATGTGTCAGGGAAAAGTCGTTGTGCAAAGTTATCTGCCAGAACATTTTGCTATACAAAAAGCCATAAAGAATGACCTCGATGGTTTTTATGAGCAAGAAATAGAAGATAGAAAAGATGCCTTTTATCCTCCTTTTGCGATTCTTGCAGATATTAAAACAAGTTCTTCGTCTAAAAAAACAGCCTTGGCAGAAGCAAAGCAGATCTGTTCAATACTAATAGATATAATAAAAAAAGAAAAAATGGATGTTGTTGTTCTTGGCCCAGTCTCTTCTCCAATAGAGGTAGTAAATAATAAATTCCGTTTTCATGCTCTAATAAAAGGTAAAAGTAGAGGTACGCTTAACAGGCTTATAAGGATATTTGATAAGGTTTACAAAAGAAAAAGAGATGTAAGGTTAAGTATAGATGTTGATCCAGCTAATTTGATCTAAATATATATTTTAAATGATCTATCCCCTTTAGTATTCCTGTTGATGGCTCAAGTATCTCTTCTGGATCTATTACAATTATATTTTTGAAATTTTGTTTTATCTTTTTTGTATCTTTGAACATATCTGGGTTTTTAGAGGCTATCACTATTATATCTGGGTTTTTTAAGATCATCGATTCAATGTTGGTTCTTATATATTCACCATTAAACACGTTGTTTGCACCTGCACATTCTACTGCATCAGAAACAAAAGATCCTTTGCCTGCAATGAATATAGGATCTAGACCAACGAGCACTGCAAAAGTTTTTTTATTTTCTTTTTTGCAGATAGATCTAAATTTTTGTTTTATCTTTTTAGAATTAGTATTGAACTTTTTATCTAGCTCGTCTATGAAATCTATTATTGAGTTAATATCTTTTGGTCTTTCGAGCATTAAGTCATAGCCCATGTTCTTTAATTTTTTATAAACTTCTGGTGGAGTACCAGCGTAAGTTGTGATTATAAGATCTGGTTTACACGAGATTATAAGCTCTATGTTTGGTCTGTGGTAAAAACCAATACTTTTCATATCTTTCTTAATTACATCTTTGTTATATGGTTCTGCTGCACACACAACCTTGTCTATTAACCCCATATCATTCATTGTTCGTAATGTTGCTGGACTTAATACAACTACCCTTTCTGGTGTTTTGCCTTGAATTATCAATGGTAGTAATGCGATGATGACGGCTATTGTTTTAAGCATATTTATTTCTATTCTTTCTTATCTTACATATAGACCAAACAAAAAGAATGATGGAGATTATTTGGAAACTAGACATTCCAAGAAAACCGCCTCTTTCGTCTGCCCTAAATATTTCAATAATGAATCTTCCAGAAGAGTATAATAAAAAATACCAATATGTTGTTTGGCCGTCATATTTTTTATTCTTGTATATATAAGCTAATATTAAGAACATTATTAGGCCATGTAATGAAAGGTATATTTGTGTTGGATGACGATCGATACCAAAGGCATCTGTAATTGCCCATGGTACAGAACTTATTTTTCCGTAACAACAACCTTGTAGCAAACAACCTATTCTACCAATAAAAGTTCCAGCTGATAAAGCTGGTGCAAGTGCGTCTGTTACACTTAATGTTGGGATTTTTCTATACCTTGCATAGAGATAAATAAATAGTATAGGTAATATTATAGCCCCATATATTGCATAACCACCTTTCCAAAATTGAAAAATCTCTAAAGGATTATTTATATAATAAGAGGGCATAGAGAATATGATGTGGAATAGCCTACCACCGATATAGCCAGAGATTATGCATATTATGGCTATATCCAACATGTAAGCTGTATTTAACCCTGCTTTTTTTGAATTACGATAGAGTATGTATGTGCCGATAAGGATGCCAAGGCTTATGAAGAAATAGTAAGAAGACAGCGGCTCGCCAAATATATCAAAAATTATTGGTCTCATTTTTTCTTTCTTTTTGGTTTTTTATTCTTCTGTTGTTTTTTCTTTCTTATCTCTAACTTCATCATGTCCAAGAAAATTATTATTACACCAATAGTAATTGCTATGTCCGCTACGTTGAAGGTTGGCCAGTGATACGTGGTTGTTATTTGTATATCTATAAAGTCTGTGACAAAACCATAGAAAATCCTGCTTATTAAGTTGCCTAATGCGCCAGATAGTATTAATGAAAAAGCTATTAGATTCATTACAGAGTGTTTGCCTTTTATCATTATTGCAACTATCAAACCCATGGCTAACATTGGTATTATAATGAAGAAGGGTTTTCTGAACCAAGTTGGTGCGTCGTGGAGAAAAGAAAAAGCAGATCCATAATTCTTTGCATGTACTATATTAATGAAACCATCTATTAATTCTATTCTTGAATAGAGAGGCATAGAATCAATGACCAATTGTTTGGTGAGAAGATCTAATACTACAGATGCAATTACAGTTATTGTACTTATAAATACTAACTTATGGCGTCTAAACATCTCTTGCATATCTCTTTATTACCTCCTAGTTTTCCAACTTCTTCCTTATATTGCCAGCATCTTGCACATTTACCAAAAGAAGATTTGTTCGCCTCTATTTTTAGCTCAGATCCTTTTTTTACCGCGACATTAGATACTATAAATATATTGGAAAGATCCATCTTTGTTTGTGTCACTGCTTCGTAGATATTATCTGGAAGTTCAAGTGTTACGTCTGCATCAAGGCTGTGGCCTATTTCTTTATTCTTTCTTTTTTCTTCTAGTAGTTTTGACACAGATTCTCTTAAACTTAGTATTTTTGTCCAGATATCATCTAAATCTTTATTTACATCAGCTGTTATAGCTTCTGGCATACATTCTGTGTGTATGCTGTTTGAATTGCCCTTGTTCATATATTTCCAAGTCTCTTCTGTGGTAAAAGGTATTATTGGGGACATGAGTTTGACTATTGTATCTAAGGCGGCATACATAACGGTTTGTATTCCTCTTCTTTCTACAGAATCTTTCTTGTTGGTGTAAAGAGCATCTTTTGCGATGTCTAAGTAGAACGAACTTAGTTCAACAGAACAAAAATTATGTACTAACTGGAACACCTTATAGAATTCAAAATTATCATAAGCTTGTTTTACGTCTTGATTCAAGGTGGCAAGTTTGTGTAACAACCACTGATCTATGCTTCTTAATTTATCTTTAGGAACAGCATTCTTTTTGTTGTCGTAATCAAATAGGTTGCCAAGTATGAACCTAAAAGTGTTTCGTATCCTTCTATACGCTTCTGTTACCCTTACATATGATTCTTCTGAATATGAGATGTCCTCTGAGAAGTTTTCGTAGGCAACCCATAATCTTAATATATCTGCACCAGATTTTTTTATAAGATCAGAAGGGTCTACAACGTTACCAAGTGATTTTGACATCTTGTATCCAGATTTATCGACTATAAACCCGTGTGTTACTACCTGTTTGTATGGAGCTTTGCCTCTTGTTAGTGTCGATTCAAGCAAAGAAGTGTGGAACCAACCTCTATGTTGATCGCTACCTTCTAGGTAAAGATCTATATCAGAACCAAGTTTCTTGTTTGCCTCACAAACTGTTGCATGACTTACACCAGAATCAAACCACACATCAAGGATGTCTTTTCCTTTATTGAAATCAGATGAACCACAGGTGCAAGTGGTTCCATTTGGCAAAAGGTCTTGCGCGCTGTGTTTATGCCATGCTTCTATGCCTTCTTTTTCGACCATGTTTGCAACATGATCTATTACTGTTGATTCAAGTATTATGTTTCCGCATTTCTTGCATTGGAACGCAGGTATAGGTACTCCCCATATCCTTTGTCTTGATATACACCAATCAGGTCTATTCTCGACCATGCTGTATATTCTTTTCATGCCTTTTTCTGGTGTCCATTTAACTTTCTCTATTTCTGAGAGTGCCTTTTTTCTTAAACCAGTTTTTTCCATAGAGATGAACCACTGTGGTGTTGCTCTGAATATGATCGGTTGTTTACATCTCCAACAGTGAGGATATGAATGTGATACTTTTGCTGTATATATAAGCGAGTCGTTGTTCTTTATTAGTTCTATTATCTTGTCATTTGCATCTTTTACTTTAATACCAGCAAACACGGGAGCATCTTTATAAAAACAACCATGGTCATCAACAGGATTGTATATATCAAGCCCATATTTTTTACCCACTATGTAATCTTCTACTCCGTGCCCCGGAGCTGTATGGACACAACCAGTACCAGTCTCAAGAGTTACATGGTCTCCTAGTATTATAATTGAATCACGATCTATGAATGGATGTTTGCATTTAAAGTTCTCGAGTTCTGCGCCTTTTATCGTTGTTATTTTTTTGAATTCATCTGTTTGTTTTGTTTCAGAAATGAACTTTTCAAAAAGCTCTTCTGCTATGAGCAATGACTCTTTTTTTGTCTTAGAATTATATACACCGTAATTGAATTCTGGGTGTAGGGTTATTGCCAAATTTGCAGGCAGAGTCCATGGTGTTGTGGTCCATATAACAACAAAAAGCTCTGAATCTTTTACACCAAGTTTTTGTTTAAGCTTTTCTTCTGCTTTGAATTTTACAAAAACAGAAGGTGAGCTGTGGTCTTTATATTCAACTTCAGCCTCTGCTAAAGCCGTTACACAATCTGCACACCAGTATACTGGTTTGTCTGCTCTATAAACAGCGCCTGTTTTTACGGTCCTTGAAAGTTCTCTCATTATGCCTGCTTCATATTCTTTGTTCATTGTAAGATATGGATCATTCCACTCGCCGTAAACTCCGAGTCTTTTAAAAGTTTCTCTTTGTTTATTTATGAACTCATGAGCGTATTCCCTGCATCTTGATATAGTCTGTTCAGCAGAACTCGCTTTACCGAATTTCTTTTCGACTTGAAGTTCTATTGGGAGCCCATGACAATCCCAGCCGGGCACATAAGGGGCACAAAAGCCGTTCATATTCTTGTATCTTACTACGATATCCTTAAGCACTTTGTTAAGAGCTGTCCCCATGTGTATATTGCCGTTAGCGTAAGGAGGACCATCGTGGAGCAGATATTTTTTCTTAGATGAATTTTTATCGATTATTTTTTCGTATAGGGATATTTTTTCCCATTCTTTTAATTGTTCTGGTTCTTTTTCTGGAAGGTTGGCCTTCATTGGAAAATCTGTTTGTGGCAGATTTAAAGTCTCTTTGTAATCTTTTACGTCACTCATCGTATTTGTTTCCCTATTAATTTGATATGATTAGAACATATATGCAGGGTTTAATTTTATCAAGGCTCAAATTAAGCAAAAATAAGGTCTTTTAAGAGATTTTCTCCATAGTTGTAGAAAATCTCATTATAGTTATTTGCATCATATACTTGAAAAACAGCCATAGAATCTTTTACTAGATGTCCGTAATCTTTTTCTATTTCTAATGCTTTTGCCCCACCATATATTCCGGCACACAAAGCCTGAGCCACAGAAAGTTTGTTTTGGGTTATTGCTATCATCAGTATTAATTGAAAGTTAAGTCCAGCATTAGAACCGGGGTTAAAATCTGAGGCTATCGCAATACAAGCACCTTGTTCTACGAGTTTTTTTGCAGGAGCGTATTTTAATCCCAGATTAAATGATGTTCCTGGGAGTATCGTTGCTACTGTGTTTGAGTTAGCAAGAGCCTGTATACCGTTATCTGATACACATAAAAGATGATCTGCGCTTACAGCTTTAAGTTCTACAGCAAGCTCTGCAACGCCCTGGTCTGTGAATTCGTCTGCATGTAACTTTGCTTTTAATCCGTATTTTTGTGCTTCTTTAATGATTAGTTTTGTTTCTTCTTTTGTATAGTAACCTTCTTCTACAAAGACATCACAGAATTTTGCCAATTTATTTTCTGCAACCTTCTTTAAGAGCTCATTAGTTAGTAATTCTATATAATCTTTTTTTCTTTTTTCTTTGCCTTCTTCACCTGGAGGGATGTCATGAGCCCCCATAAATGTAGAGGCTATGAAAGGGAAATCTTTTTTTACTTCTTTTAGTGCTTCTAGTTGTTTTAATTCTGTGTCTATATCAAGACCATATCCACTCTTTGCTTCTATGTACCCAACACCAAATTTTTTCATCCTGTTTATATTTTTTATGCTTACTTCTTTTAGTTCTTGAACGCTGGAGTCTCTTGTGCTTTTGACTGTAGAGATTATTCCATAACCTGCTTTTGCTATATCAAGGTAGCTTTTACCCTCTGAACGAAGTTCAAATTCTTGAGCTCTTGTTCCTGAATATGTTATATGTGTATGTGAATCAACAAAACACGGCATAACAACGCTGTTCTTAAGATCTATGTTCTCGTCTGCAAGTGGTGCTTTCCCTGTTCCTAGTTCTGTTATTCTGTTGTCTTTAACACAAAACCAAGCATTGTGGAGTATCCCAAGATCGTCCTTGTTTATTTTTCTCCCGTCTTTTTCTTTTGCACCCTCTAATGTTAGGAGCTGTTCTATATTGTAATAAACTTTAGTTTTCATATAGACACTGTATAGCATAATAAAACCTTGTATGCATCCATCAAATCTGTTATAAACATTGCTCAATGAAGCTAGACGACGCAAAAGTAAAACACATCTGCCAAAAAGCCCTTGATACATTAAAGGACAAAGGCTTGATAGTATTAAAGACCGACGAGAATAAAGTCCTTAACTCAATGAGTGAGGCTTTTATTAAAAACCTTAAAGAAGAAGCCCAAATAGAACAAGAAGCAAAAAAGTTAATGGAAATGCATCACGCAACAATGGCTCAAACAGGGATGAACCAGTCCAAGATGTTCCTGATGATAAAAAAGGAATTGGCAAGAAAAAGGGGGTTTGTTCTTTAAATGTTATTTTCAGAAGAAAGGATATATCACATAGCTCATTTAGTAACAGACTCACCATGGAAGTCTGATCTTGTTGACTACACGAATGAAGAAAAAGCAGTACGAGAAGTTAGACTCGTGCTAATGGATTATTTTTCTAAAGATCAAAAAGTTGATGAAATAGTTAGAAAGAGGATAGGTACACTAAAGAAGGGTGTTTATGAGGGTTCAAGGGAATGGGATATCCTATATAAAAAATACTATGAAGAGGAAATGCAAAAACTTCTGTAAAATCAAGCACAAAAGAAAGCTCTAAGGCTTTTGTGTTGCGGTTTTGAGGGCAGTGCTATATACCCTTGGTTTCCATAGCCACTTGACTTTAATGGGGGTCATATCCATATTGGGTTTGGATAATTTTGTTTTAGATTTTATTTTAATAAATGATCTTTTAAGGAGGATTAGAAAATGCAGGTAAGACCGCTTAACGATCGTGTGCTTGTAAAAAGAGTACAAGAAGAAACAAAGACAGCTGGTGGGATAATCATCCCAGATTCAGCTAAGGAAAAACCAATAGAGGGTTTAGTTGTTGCAGTTGGTACAGGTAAAGTCCTAGACAATGGAACAAAAACTAACCTTACTGTTAAAGTTGGAAACAAAGTTCTTTTCAGTAAATATGCTGGAACAGAAGTTAAAATAGCCAACGAAGAACATCTCATAATGAGAGAAGATGATATTTTAGGAATAATCGAATAAGGACAAAAATAAAACGGAGGATATTAGTTATGGCAAAGCAATTGATTTTTGAACATGATGCAAGAGGCAAGATACTTAATGGCGTTAATATATTGGCCGACGCTGTAAAAGTTACATTGGGGCCAAGGGGCAGAAACGTTGTTATAGATAAAAGCTATGGTTCACCTAATGTTACAAAAGACGGTGTTACTGTTGCAAAAGAAATAGATCTTGAAGATAAGTTTGAGAACATGGGTGCACAAATGGTTAAAGAAGTTGCTTCTAAGACTTCTGATATTGCTGGAGACGGCACAACAACAGCTACCGTTCTTGCACAGGCTATATATCGTGAAGGTGTAAAGTCTGTTGCTGCTGGGCTTAACCCTATGGATATAAAAAGAGGGATAGATAAGGCTGTAGAAGTTGTTATCAAAGAACTAGATGCACTTTCAAAACCTGTTAAGGACCAAAAAGAAATAGCTCAAGTTGGAACTATTTCTGCTAACAACGACGAATCAATAGGCAACATAATAGCAGAAGCTATGGATAAAGTTGGTAAAGAAGGTGTTATCACTGTTGAAGAAGCAAAATCAATGGATACTACTCTTGAAACAGTAGAAGGTATGCAGTTCGATCGTGGATATCTTTCTCCATATTTTGTTACAGACCCAGAAAGAATGGTCTGCTCACTGAGCGATCCATACATTTTGATATCAGAGAAAAAGGTTAGCAACATGAAAGATCTTCTTCCTATATTAGAAACAACTGCAAAAATGGGTAAGCCTTTATTCATTATAGCAGAGGATGTTGACGGAGAAGCTCTTGCTACACTCGTAGTTAACAAACTTCGTGGTGTTATACAGGTTAGCGCAGTAAAAGCTCCAGGCTTTGGTGATAGAAGAAAAGCTATGTTAGAAGATATTGCTATACTAACTGGCGGACAAGTTATCAGCGAAGATCTTGGCCATAAACTAGAGAACGCTACAATAGAGTGGCTTGGTAATGCAAAAAAGATAAACATAGACAAAGACAACACAACTATCGTTGATGGCGCTGGCAAAAAGACAGATATAGAAGCAAGAATAAAACAGATAAGAAAGCAAATAGATGAAACAACATCTGATTACGACAGAGAAAAACTACAAGAAAGACTTGCTAAGTTAATAGGTGGAGTTGCTGTTATACATGTTGGTGCGGCAACAGAAACAGAACTTAAAGAAAAGAAAGCAAGAGTAGAAGATGCTCTTCATGCAACAAAAGCTGCAGCAGAACAGGGTATAGTACCCGGCGGTGGTGTGGCTCTTCTTAGAAGTGTAAGCAAAATTGATTCACTGAAACTTGCTTCAGAAGATCAACAGGCTGGCGTAAGGATAATCAAGAGAGCACTAGAAGAACCAATAAGACAGATAGCTAACAACGCAGGCATAGATGGTTCAATAGTTGTAGATAAGGTGAAGAACAATACAGAAGTTGCTTATGGTTTTAATGCTGCTACCAATACTTATGAGAACCTTATAAAATCTGGTGTAATAGATCCTACAAAAGTAGTTAAGACAGCAATCATAAATGCATCTTCTGTTGCTTCTTTAATGTTAACGACAGAAGTTATGATAACAGATAAACCAGAACCTAAGAGTGCTCCAGACATGCATGCGGGAGCAGGAATGGGTGGCATGGGTGGAATGGGCGGCATGATGTAAATCACGAGCCAATCAAGAAAAAAAAGAGGGGAGGGGCTTTTGTCCATCCCCTTTTTCTTTATGGGATTTCTGTATTTTTTTTATACAGCTGACAAACTTTGTAATGACAGAAGAATACCATTAGAAAAAAATATTAATATAATTAGCTAGTTCTGCTGTTTTTTTGTTGGTATGGTTTTTGCTAAATATTTATATTGAACTATGTCTTTTGGAGGTTTTTTAATATGAAAGGGACGTTGTTAATAATGATTTTATTTCTTTTATCAGGTTTGTCTTATTCCCAAGAAGGCAAACTTAATATTAAGAAAGAATATTATCCAGGTGGTAAGAATATAAAGTTTGAAACATCTGTTTTGCCAGATGGGCAGAAACATGGTCTTGAGAAAGAGTATTATGAGAACGGCAAGATTAAAGTTGAGAGTCGCTATGTTTATAATAAGCGTCATGGCTACACAAGATACTATCATTTAAATGAGGCGCTTGCGGGCGAAACCCTATACATTGACGATAAAGAAGACGGTACTGAAAAATGGTATTACGAGAGTGGAAAAATTGAGGCTGAAATCCCATACGTTTATGG
>CAYPMK010000010.1:16747-41760 GCA_964411885.1 uncultured Bdellovibrionales bacterium | reverse complement strand
CCAATTAATCCAAAAGAGATGCATACAAGATATGTTAAAAAGATTATCTGTTTTACAGATAATCCAAGACTTAATAATCTGTGATGTATGTGGTTTTTATCTGCCTTAAAAACACTTTCCTTTCTTTTCATCCTTCTAAAAGTTATGTAAGTAATGTCGGCTATTGGTAGAAATAAAAGTACCAAAGGTATTGCCATCATTATCGCCATAGAGGTTTTTTTCATACCCAAAAGAGATACTATTGCATACATGCATCCCAAAAAGTAAGAGCCACTATCGCCCATAAATATTTTTGCTGGTGGAAAGTTAAAGATATAAAAGCCCAGCAAACTTCCTAACAATATTCCAGAAACCAACGATGCAAAATAGTTAGATTCGATTATTCCTATAACAAAAGTAAAGCCCATCACTATTATTAATATACCGCTTGCAAGCCCGTCCATTCCGTCTATAAGGTTTACTGCATTCAATAACGCTGTTACCCAAAGTGCCGTTATTAAATAGCTGAAGATGCCAAGATCTAGTTTGTAACTTAAAGCCGTGACGCTTTGTATTCTTAATCCTGCATAAGCCACTATGAAACCAATTAACATCTGGAAAAACAATTTTTTATATGCCCTTATGTTCTTTACATCGTCTGCCAATCCTAAAAGGAAAGATCCGCATAAAGCAACCAGTATCCATATTTTACTAAAACCTGTTGTGGGCATTACGATGCTGTGTTTTCTGGCTATTAAATAGACCAGCAGGAATGACACAAAGATCATTACTCCACCAATACGGGGTGTTGGTTTTTTATGTATCTTTCTTGCATCCGGTAGGTCCATTAAATTGAATTTTTTTGCTAACTGTTTTACCGGATAATAAAGGCTCACAGATACCAACAAACTTATGGCGCCATAATAGGCTATTTCTGTAACAAAACTCCACATAATAAATGCTTGCTTAACACTATATCAATTCCAACGCAAGTTACACTTTTTTAACGTGTTTTTCTGGGAGTGAAACTTTTAGAAGGTCCATTAATATCTCTATTCTTTGTTGATCGTTATATAGTCCAGATACCACGGCCTCTATGCCTTGTAGTGGGCCACTGGTTATTCTTACTTTGTCACCTTCTTTAATATCTTCTTCTGTGTATTTTGCATTTATTACACCGTTTTCATCACAACTGTTCCTGATCTTTTCAACTATAGTATCGCTAACAGGGTGTGGAACTCCGCCAACACCGAGTATCCTTAACACCCCACGTGTGTAGTTTATAAGACGGTGATCTTTTTGAATATCTAGTTTTACAAAGGTGTAGAGCGGGAATAATACACGTATAACGTATTGTGTTCTTTTGTGGCTGTATTGTTTTAATTTTGGGTCGAACACTTCAAACCCTGCTCCACTAAGACGTTTTACAACTTCGTCTTGTTTACCGGGTTTTGTCATTACAACGAACCACTTTAGCGTATTTAACGTGTCTGCACTCATGTAAAAACTTTAACAGAAAAAAAGGGTTCTCGCCACTTTTTAACAGCCCCACAAGCCTGAGGGCAAACACTAGCCAGGGCCCAAGTGCAAGTAACCTTGACTTTGCTTATATCAGTACCTATATTCCCTTTGTGAATTTAGACTAAAGGAGGTTGCATGAAAAATATATTAAAGACATATCTGTTGATAGGATTATTATCTGGACTCTTTCTTCTTATAGGACAACTTTTAGGTGGACATAACGGGCTTATGATAGCGCTGGTGTTCTCTTTGGTGTTCAACGTTATCTCTCTTTGGTTTAGCGACAAAATAGTACTTAGTATGTACAAGGCTCAACCAGTAGATAGAGGGCATGCAAGTGGACTATATGAAATGGTTGAAAAACTAACAAGGAAAGCAGGGCTACCAATGCCAAGGGTTTACATAGTTCCAGATCAGGCACCAAATGCTTTTGCTACAGGAAGGAATCCAAAACACTCTGCAATAGCTGCAACACAGGGTCTTTTAAATGCTCTATCATCAGAAGAAATAGAGGCTGTAATAGCTCACGAAGTTACTCACATAAAGAATAGGGATACCTTGGTGCAAACCTTTGCGGCAGTTATAGCGTCTGCAATAGTACATATAACCATGATCGCAAAATGGGGAATGATATTTGGAGGCATGGGTGGCAGAGACGGAGAGAACCGGAACGGTGGTCTTTTTAGTACGATACTTGTGATAATTCTTGCGCCTATCGCTGCAGCTTTAATACAGGCTGGTATTTCTAGATCTAGAGAATATATGGCAGACAAAGGTTCTAAAAAACTAATAGGTACAGGCATGCCACTTGCTAACTCTTTAAGAAAAATAGATGCTTTTTATAAAAGAGGTTACACCATGCACAACGCTTCTAGCGAGACTGCACACATGTTCATAATGAACCCATTAAGTGGTGGGGCGTTACTTGGACTATTTATGACGCATCCTTCTACAGAAGATAGAATAAGAAAACTAATGGAGGCTTAAGATGTCAGAAACAAAAATAGATTTTTCAACTTTCCTTATGTCAATGGCTTCATCGGCGTATTGTTCACTTGGACTAGCTCCAAACCCACTAAGCCAAAAAGTAGAAAAAAACCTTATCGTTGCAAAACAACAAATAGATCTGTTAGAAATACTCAAAGAAAAAACCAAGGGTAATCTCACTAAGGATGAGACAGACCTTATGGAGAATATCCTTTATCACTTACATATGACATACGTTAATGAGGTGAAAAGAGATGAAGAAAAGAAAAGTTAATTTTTTTGTTTCAGTAGCACTTGCGTTGATCGTCGGGCTTGTTCTTGGTTCCGCTAATTTGAACTCACAACAAGTGTGGTACGAGAAAAAACAGAACATCGCTAATTTTAAGAACTCAGACGTCTACAAAACAAGGAATGTTTTTGTTGATCTTGCAAAAGAGGTTAACCCTGCAGTTGTTAACATCTTTACATCTCAGACAATTAAAATGAGAGAGCAGGGCTTTTACGATGATGAAATGTTCAAAATGCTTGAGCAGTTCATGGGTAGACGTATGGGGCCAAGGCAACAAATGCCAAGAGAAAGAAAAAGTACCTCGCTTGGTTCTGGTTTTATAATAAACAAAGACGGATATATAGTTACAAACAACCACGTTATACAGGATGCAGATAAGATAAGTGTTAAGCTTATAGATGGCCGTACCTATGAAGCAAAACTCATGGGGTCTGATCCAGAAATAGACGTTGCATTAATAAAGATAAATGCAAAAAAAGATCTTCCTTTTGTATACCTTGGTGACTCATCTAAAACAGAGGTTGGTGAATGGGTAATGGCAATAGGCAACCCAGTTGGTCAATCCAACACAGTCACTGTTGGTATTGTTTCTGCAAAAGGAAGGATCTTGCCAGACATAAATATGTACAGCGACTTTATACAAACAGATGCGGCAATAAACCCAGGTAATTCTGGCGGACCACTCGTTAATATAAATGGAGAGGTCATAGGGATAAACACTGCAATAAACAGACAAATGGGTTTTATTCCAATAGAGGGTATTGGTTTTGCAATACCTGTTAACAACGTCAAACAAAATCTGTTAAGGCTCTCAAGAGGAGAAAAAATAGTACATAAACATGGATGGCTTGGTGTTTCTTTGTCTGAACTTACAGACGAGATAGCTGGCAGCATGAAGCTAAAGAACGTCGAGCAGGGAGCTTTGATAACAGAGGTTATGCCTAATTCTCCTGCACAAAAAGCAGGACTAAAACCTTATGACGTCGTAGTTGCTTTTGATGGGCAAGAAATTAAAACAGCACTAGACCTTAGTCTTGCAGTTAAAAGAGCTCAGTCTGGTAGAACATATCCTGTAGAGGTAATAAGGGATAATTCAAAAAAGACTTTTAGTGTTGTGTTATCAGAAAAAAAAGCAGGTGATGATACTGTTACAGATACAACGGGTACTTCTGATAAGGCAAATAAGACAGGTCTATATCTTGAAAAGACCAGCGAGGGTCTTGTAGTTAAAAAAATAGACGATGACTCTGCTGCAGCAATGGCTGGAGTAGAAACGGGGGACGTTGTGTTAGAAGTTAACAGACAAAAAATAACAGATGTTAGCAGCTTCTATAAACATTATAAAGAAAAGGGCATGAATATGCTTAGACTAAAAAGAGGGGACGCCACAATAATAATAGCGTTCAATTCATGAAATATTTAGCGCCAGCAAAAGTTAATCTTGGCCTTTATCTTACAGATAAAAGACCTAACGGTTATCATGAACTGGCGTCTATATTTTTGCCTATTGGGCTTTATGATGAGCTAGATATAACGTTAGACAAAAACAGCAACAATATGGACATTAACACCATTGGCCCCTTTGCCTTTAATGTAGAAAAGCAAAAAAACACCGTCTACAAAGCATATGTGGCAATTAAAGAACGCTGCAAACTTAATAACGGTTTTACGGTTAATATAAAAAAGAACATACCCTTTCAAGCAGGGCTTGGTGGGGGCAGTTCTGATGCCGCAAGTTTTATACTAGCATGTAACGAACTTTTGGATTTAAGACTCAGCCAAAAAGAGATGGAACTAATAGGTCTTGGTGTTGGGGCAGATGTACCGTTCTTTTTAAAGAAAAAACCCTGTTATGTTGAGGGGATAGGAGAAATATTAAGTTCCTTTGATATTTTGAAGGACTATTGGGTGGTAGTGACAAAACCCCTTGCTGGGCTTGATACTGCCAAGGTCTATAGCAATATTACTTTGAATTTGACATTAAAAAGCTTAAATGCTAAACGCAAGGAACACTTGAGAAGTTTGACTTTTCAAGGGCTTAAAGATGCAGGTGAACTTGTTGGACTTTCTAATGATCTTGAGGGTCCAAGTGTTAGAATGGTTCCCCAGATCTTAGAAGTTAAGCACTTTCTTAACAAGGCTAGTCCCCTTGTATGCATGATGAGTGGAAGCGGAAGTGCTGTTTTTGCTATTTTTGACAAAGACCCTTCTAAGACCTACGAAGCTGTTCCAAAAGAATGGTTCTTCTGCACAACAAAAGTATTGAGAGGTTCAGTATGAAGATCACAGAAATTAAAGTTTACCCAGTGAACGAAGACAAGCTCAAAGCGTACGTTACAGTTACATTCGAGAATTGCTTTGTAGTTCGCGACCTCAAAGTTATCCAAGGGAACAACAGGTTGTTCGTTGCTATGCCTAGCAGAAGAATGAAAGATGGAAGCTATCGTGACATAGTTCATCCTTCTAATGCAGAGATGAGAGAGACTTTAGAAAAAGCTATCTTTGACAAATACAACGAAACACTAAAGTCACCTGAAGCAACCAAGAAGGATTACGATACAGATCATACAGGCTCGTAAGGAAATGCTTGGGGCGTAGCCAAGCTGGTAAGGCACAAGGTTTTGATCCTTGCATTTCCCAGGTTCGAGTCCTGGCGCCCCAGCCAGTTGTTGATGGTGTGTCCTAATATAAAAAATAAGGAGTTAAAAAAATGAACATGGATGGATGCATGAAACTTTTGACAGGAACTTCTAACCCTGAGCTTGCGAAAAAGGTTTCTGGTTATCTTGGTGTTCCAATAACTCCAATGGAAGTTAAACGTTTTGCCGACGGCGAAGTTTTTATAGAAATAAAAGAAAGTATACGTGGGAACGATGTATATCTTATTCAATCTACATGCCCACCAGTGAATGACAATCTTGTAGAGTTAATGGTAATACTCGATACTTGTAAAAGAGCTTCTGCAAGAAGTGTTAACGTGATCATTCCATATTTTGGTTATGCAAGACAAGATAGAAAAGTTACTCCAAGAACACCAATAACAGCAAGGCTTATTGCAGATGTCCTTGAAACAGCTGGTGCCACAAGGGTACTCAGCGTAGATCTTCACTCAGGACAGATACAAGGTTTCTTTAATATGCCTTTCGATAATATCTATGCCGCACCTGTTCTTTTGAACAAGATACAAACAGAATTCCAAGGACAAAAACTTACTATAGTTTCTCCTGATGCAGGTGGTGTTGATAGAGCAAGATGGTTTGCATCAAAACTTGGATGTGGTCTTGCGATAGTTGATAAAAGACGTACTGCTCCAAATGAAGCAAAGTTAATGCACCTTATTGGCGACGTTAAAGATACTGTGGCATTAATAATAGACGATATGATAGACACAGCAGGAACACTATGCAACACAGCTCAAGCCGTAAAAGACAACGGGGCTGTAAAGGTTATTGCTGCGGCAACTCACGGCGTTCTTTCTGGTCCTGCAATATCAAGGATACATGAATCTGTTTTGTCTGCAGTTTATATTACAGATAGTATTCCACAGAACGACCAATCTAAGAACCTTGCAAAGATAAAGGTTCTTTCAATATCATCATTGTTAGGTGAAGCTATAAGAAGGATACATTTAAGGGAATCAGTGAGTTCCCTTTTCATATAAGTGTAACAACGACGGAGGTTTGTTAAAATGAAAAGTATTGAGATCAATGTAACACCAAGAGGTCAGATGACCAAGAACGAGTTAAGTAGATTCAGAGGAGAAGGTAATATACCTGCTATCCTTTATGGTAGAGGCATGGAACAGAATATAAATCTTTCTCTACAAGTTACTGAATTCGCCAAACTCATAAACAAGCACGGAAGATCTTCTGTTCTTGTTTTTAAATCACAGGATTCAAAACTTAATGGGATGTCTGCTCTTATAAAAGAAGTTCAGAAAGATCCTATTACAGATGTTTATTTGAATGTAGACCTTATAGCCATAAGAAAGGGCGAAAAACTCACTATTAGTCTTCCTATAGAATTTGTTGGTGAGCCTGCTGGTCTTAAACAGGGTGGAGTTATAGACGTTCAGAGAAGACAAATAAAGGTAGAATGTTTACCAACAGACATACCAGAAAAGATCTCTGTTGACATAAGTCAGATGAATCTTAACGACGTTATTCACGTATCTGATATTAAGGTTGCAGATGGCGTAAGGATCGTTGATGACAAATCTTTCGCTGTAATATCTGTTAAGATCGTTAAAGAGAAAGTTGAAACTCCTGCTACTCCTGCAGAAGGCGCAGAGGGTGCAGAGGCTGCAGCAGCCACAGAGGGGGCAGAAGCTAAACCTGCCGCAGAAGGTGCCGCTAAAGCTGATGCAAAAACAGCTGACGCTGGTAAAGAAGCTAAAAAGGACAAGAAGTAATTACGACTATGTTCATAATAGTTGGGCTTGGCAATCCAGGTTCGAAATATTCAAAGACCCGGCACAACGCCGGGTTTTTGTTTCTTGATTACTTGTATAATGAGTTTAACGGTAAGGCTTTACAAGAGAACAGTTTGTATTCTAATGCAGAATTAAAAATACAAAGGAACAAAGTAGAAATAATAAAACCACTTACATATATGAACCTTAGTGGAGAAGCTGTAAGAAAAGTTGTTGGGCTTGTAAAAGCAAAAGAAAAGGACCTAGATCTTGCAAGCAACCTTATGATAGTTCATGACGACGTAGATCTTGAGTTCGGTCAAATAAAAATAAAAGATAGCGGCGGAGATGGCGGACACAATGGTATTAAGAGCATAATCACAGAACTTAACACAGACAAGTTTATTCGTATAAGATTGGGCGTTGGTAGACCTTCTGATAAGAGAATAGGCACGGCAGATCATGTACTAGATGATTTTACAAAAGAAGAATGGGATTTTATGTGGGAAGATTGTTTTCCTAGGAGTAAAAGATTTATAGTCGAATACATGATATTTGGTATACAAAAGGCAAGAAGTTTAATGTCAAAACCACTTAATGATCCTAAAGGCGAGTAAGACAAAAACACACTGCTTCTACAAAATCAGCACCATTATTATAAAGTAATCTTGAGCAATCTTTTATGGTTGCCCCTGTAGTCATTACGTCGTCTAAGAGTAATATCCTTTTGTTTTTTATTGTTGTCATTCTTGGTCTTAAGGCAAATCTTTGTTTGTTAAAAATTCTTTGTTTTTTGTTACGAAGTTTTTGGTTCCTTCTAAATACAGGAAAAAAACACCTCTTTAATATGGGTTCATAATTTATGGAACTTGATCTTGATATTTTATGGGCTATTACATCCATGTGTGAGTAGCCTCTTTTTATCTCGTCAATAGGGTGAGAGGGTACAGGTACTATGAGGTCAAAATTATTCTTAAGATCTAAACTTTGTAAGATCAAAGTAATTATGATCTTTGAAACATCTACTTGTTTTAGAAATTTGAATCTATAGACGAGTTCTTTGGCTGTACCAGAGTATGAATATAGTACGTTTATTTTAAAAGTGTGATGTTCAGAATCCATTAGATGTTTAGAATAGATTATGGGCTCTAGTCCACCATAACAAGATGGACAAAGACCTGTTTTAAGAATGCTAAACTTTTTATTACACAGTTCGCATCTCATGAGTTTATTATTGCAAGACGAGGACCTTGTTTATTCACCTTTATGTTGGTTTGCTAAGTGTCTATATTTCAACACCTTTGAATATGAATAATTTTTCTTCTCCAATATCATGTTCTTTAACTGTATTAGCTTCAAAGGTTGATGCTTTTATCTCTTTTTTGAATTGTTTTGATATAACTATACAAAGATCATTTATTTTTAACCCTTTTAATGTTTTTGTTATCTCGTTTTTAAAGTTCTTACCAAATCCAACAAGGAGAACGAACCTTGAGTTTATTTTATTGTTGGTTGGAATAAGTAGTAAAGATCCAGAATGACCATTGAACCGTTCTTCTGCGATAGTATGAGATATTATTGAATTCAATCTCCAGTCAACAGCAGAAGCGATACCGCCCAAGGGCATAAGCGGTGGAGATACTGGTATGACCAGTATGTCTCCATCTATTCTATCAAGATGTTTTCTGTAGTTTTTCACAACTTTGATTATAACAAAAAAAACTTGACTTGCCATTTTAATCATAGTTAAAATCAGTCAATATTTCGGGGTTAAAAGATCTAAAAATCCTATGCAAAAAAAAATCTATGCCTAGAAAAACTAAACAAATTACAGAGGAGCGTATTACTATGTCTGAAAATGAATCATCTTCAGTTTCCATTAATCCATTAAGCCTTCACGATCTCAAAAAAATGAAAATAGAAGGTCTTACAGATCTTGCTAAGCAATATGATGTAGAGAATCCTGCCGGATTAAAAAGGCAGGACCTTATATTTGCTATAATAAAGGCCCATGCAGATAAAAATGGGCAAATAAATGCTGATGGAGTATTAGAAATACTACCAGACGGCTTTGGTTTTATTAGGTCCCCTAATTATAGTTATCTTCCCGGTCCAGACGACATATATGTATCCCCATCACAGATAAAGAAATTCAATTTAAGAACGGGAGACACTATTACAGGTAATATACGCCCTCCAAAAGAAGGCGAAAGATATTTTGCTCTATTAAAGGTAGAAACTACCAACTTTGAAGATCCAGAAATAGCAAAAGATAAGATCTTGTTCGATAACCTTACACCACTATTTCCAGACGAGAAATTCAATATGGCTTGGATGCCAAAGAACGGGGATATGTCCACTAGAATAGTTGATATGCTTACCCCTATTGGTAAAGGACAAAGAGCTTTGATAGTTGCTCCACCAAGAGCTGGTAAGACGGTATTGTTGCAGAACCTTGCAAACGCCATAACCAAGAATAATCCAGAAGTAGAATTGATAGTGCTTCTTATAGACGAGCGTCCAGAAGAAGTTACAGATATGCAAAGGAACGTTGACGGAGAAGTAGTTAGTTCTACCTTTGACGAACCTGCAAGCAGACACGTTCAAGTTGCAGAGATGGTAATAGAAAAAGCAAAAAGATTGGTAGAACACAAAAAAGATGTAGTAATTCTATTAGATAGTATAACTCGTTTGGCAAGAGCATATAACACAGTTGTTCCTGCTTCTGGAAAAGTTCTTTCTGGTGGCGTGGACGCTAACGCTCTTCATAAACCAAAAAGATTTTTTGGTGCGGCAAGGAATATAGAAGAAGGAGGTAGTCTTACCATTATAGCTACCGCTCTTGTAGACACAGGTTCAAGGATGGATGATGTAATATTTGAGGAATTCAAAGGTACAGGTAACAGTGAGATTCATTTGGATAGGAAGTTAATGGAAAAGAGGATCTTCCCATGTATAGACATAAATAAATCTGGCACAAGAAAAGAAGACTTATTGTTGGATCCTTTTGTATTACAGAGAGTGTGGATACTAAGAAAGGTAATCAGCCCTATGAATACCGTAGAAGCAATGGAATTCTTGTTAGATAAAATGAAAGGCTCAAAGACCAATCAAGAATTTTTTGAATCTATGTCAAGTTAAGAGAGGAAAAATGAAATTTGATACAGTTGTAGTCGGTCCGTTGGACGTTAATTGTTACATACTTTATGATGAAAAAAGTTCTGATTGTGTAGTCATAGATCCCGGAGAGGATGGTTCTGCTATAGAAAAGAATTTAAGGGCCAAGGGTCTTATCCCTAGGGAAATATGGCTTACTCATGCACACTTTGATCACCTTGGTGCAATAGATCACCTTAAGAAAGTTTATACAGATATAAAAGTGTTCTTGCACAACGAAGATTATAATTTGTACAGGAATGCAAACGAGCATGCTAATGTATTTGGTCTTAACATTGCTCCACCACCAGCAGATCCTAATTTCTTTAATATGAGTATTGGTGAAAAAACAGTTGGAGGTCATGCTGTTAAAATATTACATACACCCGGACATTCTGCAGGAAGTGTTTGTTTTTATGTGCAGGAACTTAATGTTATTTTTACAGGAGACCTTATTTTTGGTGGTAGTGTTGGTAGAACAGATCTTCCCGGATCTAGTTTTGATGAACTTGAAAAAAGTATTCGTGAACAAGTTTATACAAAAGGAGATGCTTGCGAGATATATCCCGGTCATGGACCAATGACCACAGTCGGTAGAGAAAAAAAACATAACCCATTCGTAAGGGTGTCCAGCAAGTTATGAGTGATACAAGAAGATCCTCTGTCTTTTATTTGGAACATCTTAAGAGTAGAGGAATAAAGAACGTTTATAAGAGTAAGGTTAAAAAAGAGAAAGAAGAACAAAAAGAACAGCCAAAATATAAACCTTTTATTGAAGGGTTAGAAAGACCTAGTGAAAATAATAAATATTCCTGTCTTGATGAAGTAAAAAAAGAACTTGGAGAATGTACTCGTTGTGGACTCCATAAGTTAAGAACTAATATTGTTTTTGGAGAAGGTGATCCAAAAGCTAAACTTATGTTCGTGGGTGAAGGCCCCGGACAAGACGAGGATGAAAGTGGTCGTCCTTTTGTTGGCAGAGCAGGACAACTGCTTACCAAGATAATAGAGGCCATGAGTCTTAAAAGAGAAGATGTTTATATAGCCAATATTGTAAAATGTCGTCCTCCGGGTAACAGAGCCCCAGTTGATGACGAAATAATAAAATGTGCTCCATTTCTTATGTCACAGATATCTGTGATAAGGCCAAAGGTGATAGTTGCCCTTGGATCTCCTTCAACATGTACGTTATTGAATGAAAAAATAAAGATCTCAGAGATCAGGGGTAAGTTTTACGACTGGCATTATGGGATAAAACTTATGCCAACATTCCATCCTGCATATTTACTTCGTAATCCAAAAGACAAAGGTCTTGTTTGGGACGACATGAAAAAAGTAATGACCTTTCTTGGTATTGAGCTACCAAAAACTGGAGGCTAAAGCTAATGAGGTACATCTTTTTATTTTTTATAGTGTTGTTTGGGTTAAACCTTACAGCACAAGATAAGATTTATCTTATAAAGATACGCTCGTCTATAAATCCGGGTAGTGGAAAATACATTATGGATTCAATACAAAAGGCAGAACAGGATAATGTAAAACTTTTGATAATAGAACTAGATACTCCGGGTGGACTTGTAGAAACAACAAGGGACATAGTTCAAAAGATGCTTTCATCGAAAATACCGATCGCCGTTAACGTTACACCTCCGGGTGCAAGAGCTGGGAGCGCTGGTGTAATGATAACACTTGCATCACACATAGCTAGCATGGCTCCTAGTACCAATATTGGTGCAGCACATCCCGTTGCTGTATCACCTACTGGTAACAAAACTGGTGATGAATCAAAAGGTGGAACCAAAGATGCTTTAATGGAAAAAGTTGTGAATGATATATCTGCATTTGTAGAGGGCATTGCAAAAGCAAGAGGACGTAATGTTTCTTGGGCGATAGATTCTGTTAGGAACAGTGTTTCCATAACGGCAGATGAAGCTTTAAAGAATAAAGTAATTGATTTCATCTCAAGTGATTCAAAAGACCTTGTGCAAAAAGCAGACGGCAGAACAGTACGTTATATAGACGGTAGTACGCAAAAATTAGATTTAAAGGGTGCTGTTATAGAGGAATTAAAGCCAAATCTTAAATTAAGACTTTTAAGTTTTATTGCAGATCCTAATTTGGCATATCTTTTTATGATGCTTGCCGCACTTGGTATATATCTTGAACTTTCTCATCCCGGACTTATCTTGCCCGGTGTGGTTGGTGGACTTTCTGGCATACTAACGATGATGTCCTTTCAGATGTTGCCAATAAGTACGGCAGGAGTAATACTTTTAATATTAGGTTTGTTGTTGATAGGAGCTGAATTTTTTGTTACTGCTCATGGTATACTTGGTGCGGGTGGTACCGTAGCATTAATACTAGGTGGTATATTTTTGATAGATCCATCTAGGACGGAGGTTCTTGTGTCTTACTCTACGCTTATTATGGTTGGTCTTGTTTTTGGTGCAGTAGTTATACTTATAGCTTATTATGTTCTCAGCGTAAGAAAACAACCAATTCAGACTGGCTACGAAGGCATGATAGGAACAAAGGCAACAGTTGTATCTTATTCTCCAGAAAAAGGAGACGGTAGGATACAAACTAGGGGAGAACTCTGGCATTTTAGATTAAAGAAGAAAGGTGTTTCTTTATCTGCAGGCGATGAAGTCGTAATAAAAGATGCAGACGGCATGACGTTTATAGTAGAAAAAGAGGAGGTTTAATTATGTTAAGTTTAACGACGTTATTAGTAATTGTAGGTATTTTTATTCTTTCAGGGATAAAGATACTTAATGAGTATGAAAGAGGTGTTATTTTTAGACTTGGTAGAGCTATTGGTACAAAAGGGCCGGGTATAATTTTTGTTATACCATTCATAGATAAAATGGTCAGAATAAGTCTTAGAACAGTTGTCCTCGACGTTCCTCCACAGGACGTTATTACAAAAGATAATATCTCTGTAAAAGTTAATGCAGTTATTTATTTTAGGGTTATGGATCCACAAAAGTCAGTATTAGAGGTAGAGGATTATCTTTATGCGACGTCTCAGCTTTCACAAACAACTTTAAGATCTGTACTCGGTCAATCTGAGCTTGATGAACTTTTATCCTCTAGAGATAAAATAAATGAACATCTTCAGTCTATACTTGATCAACAAACAGATTCTTGGGGTATTAAGGTGTCTAACGTAGAAGTTAAACACATAGATCTACCAAAAGAAATGCAAAGAGCCATGGCTAAACAGGCAGAGGCAGAAAGGGAAAAGAGAGCAAAGATAATTGGTGCAGAAGCAGAACTTATGGCTTCTCAAAAACTTACAGAAGCTGCTGGTGTTATAGCCACTCAGCCAATTGCTTTACAATTAAGGTATTTACAAACTCTTTCTGAAATAGCGGTAGAGAATAATAGCACCACTATATTCCCGGTTCCAATAGACCTTTTGAACGGCATGTTCAACAAAAAACAGAACTAAAATACAGAGTGCCTAAACCCCTGTACTGTACTATAATCTAGTGCGGTACAGGGGGATATTTATGGAATTCTCAAGAAAAGATATAGCAGGACTTATATTTCTTGTTCTTGCAATATTCCTTGGTGTTGCTATCTATTCGTATAATCCACTAGATCCTTCATTTAGTACAAGTTCTGCCGGTGCAGCACAAATAATTTCTGGTAAAGCACAAAATCTTGCAGGACTTATAGGCTCATATAGTTCAGATCTCATTATGCAACTTTTTGGTTGGGCGTCTTATTTTCTTCCGTTAACGATGTTACTCACGGCTATTTTTATCTTCTATAGATCTGGCAAAGGTGGTTGGTTCTCTTATCCAAGGGCATTAGCAGTTTTTTCTTTGATGATATCCTTGTCTGTTTCTATGGAGGTTTTGCTGGGTGCGGGTGGTTTTGTAGGTAACAGGCTCTTATTCATAATTGAACCATATATCAGTAAGATTGGGGCTGGACTTATCTTTATTGCAGCGTCTTTAATATTGATGTTCTATCTTGTTAATTATTCTTTTGCATCTGGCATGGCTATCTTTGCTTTCTGGGTGTACAGGGTTCTGGCAATTATTTGGTCGTCAATAAAATATATTTTTAGATTATTCAAAAAACCAACAAAGGACGATGTTAAGCTACTTGATGATCAAAAATTAAAGGTTAATGCAACAGAAACAAAACAAAAAACCGCACGTGCATTAAAGACACATGACGATGATGAAGACGAAGATGATGAAATGGAATTTAAAACATCAAAGGTAAAATCTGGTAAATATAAACTTCCTTCTGTTGAACTACTTAACAGGGTTGTAAGGAACAAAAACAAAGAGGATATTTCTAATCTGGAACTTATTGCAAAAGCATTAGAAAGTAGATTAAAGGATTTTGGTGTAGAGGGTAAGGTAGTAGAAGTATCTCCGGGTCCTGTAATAACCATGTATGAATTCAAGCCGGCTCCTGGAGTAAAAATAAATAAGGTAGCTAACCTTAGCGACGATCTTGCTCTTGCGCTAGGGTGTGGAAGCCTTAGGGTTATTGCTCCAATACCTGGGAAATCTGTTATAGGAATAGAAGTGCCTAACAAGAATCGTGACACGGTCTATATAAGGGAATTGATAGATTCTAATATATTCAAGAACAGCGATAAGAAAATACCAATAGCCGTAGGTAAAGACACTATAGGTAACCCATACATAACAGATCTTTCAAAAATGCCGCATCTTTTAGTTGCTGGATCTACTGGTTCTGGAAAATCTGTTTTTGTTAACTCTCTTATCTGTTCTATACTTTATAAATTCTCTCCACAAGAAGTAAGAATGATCATGGTGGACCCAAAAATGTTGGAGCTTTCTATTTACGAAGGTATTCCACATCTTTTGCATCCAGTAGTTACAGAAGCAGGAAAAGCTTCTCAGGCTCTTAAATGGGCTGTTAGAGAAATGATGAGTCGTTATGCTATGCTCTCAGAGAAAGGAGCAAAAAGTATTAGTTCTTATAACGCTACAGCACAAGAACCTTTACCATACATAGTAATAATAGTGGACGAACTTGCAGATCTTATGATGGTAAGTTCAAAGGATGTAGAGGCTTCTCTTACACGTCTTGCACAAATGGCTCGTGCCGCTGGTATACATCTTGTTCTTGCAACACAAAGACCATCTGTAGACGTTATAACTGGTCTTATAAAAGCAAATTTTCCTGCAAGGATAGCTTTTAAAGTTGCATCAAAAATTGATTCAAGAACGATACTAGATACTATTGGTGCAGATAAACTCATTGGAATGGGAGACATGCTTTTTCTTCCTCCTGGTTCTCCTAATATGGAAAGATTACATGGTGCTTTTGTAAGTGATGATGAAGTTGGCAAGATTGTGGATTTTGTAAAATCACAGGGTGAACCAGATTACAGAGAGGATATAGTTTTTGAGGATAAAAAAGAAGTAGATGCTTTTGATGACGAAGAAGATGAACTTTATGATCAAGCTGTAAGCATAGTTCAGGAAACAAGAAAAGCTTCTATATCATACATACAGCGAAGATTAAAAATAGGTTACAACAGAGCAGCACGTATAGTGGAACTTATGGAAAAGAATGGCGTGGTATCTGCAGAGCAAGGTTCGGGGAAAAGAGAGGTTTTATTATAGAATGAAAAAAATATTACTTATAACTACGTTGATGTTTTTTAGTTTCACTAGTTCTAGAAGTGCCAATGCTAATACAGCAGAACAAACCATCATGGAAAAACTTTCTGGTGAGTATGGATTTGAATTCAAGTTTGAACAAAAAAACTTCTATAAATTTCTAACACAACCAAGAATAACAGTTGGCAAGGCTGTTTATGGCACCCCCTCTAGTTTTATTTGGGAACTTTTTGGGGATAATGCTGTAAAAATAGTTAGTGATGGTAAAAAAATATGGATATATTCTCCTGCAGAAGAAGCAGGGGATAAACCCACTCTTGCAGTAAGGAATGCACAAACTAACGATGGTATACAGTCTTTAATACTTGGAAATAAATATAAAATAACAGATCTAAAACCTTCTAAGTCCAAAAAAGATATTAAAGAGGTTTACATAACTGGTTCAAAGGATTCAGAGTATCATTGGGCCATAGTTAGAGTGGATGATAGAAAGGATTTTAGTCTTGACAGCATTGAGTTTGAAGATAAAGATGGCTCTAAAGTTCTTATAGAAGTAAAGGCTTTTAAAAGGCTTGCCCAAAAGGCGCCACAAGGGACTTTCGTCTTTAAGGCACCAAAGGGTACAAGGATAATTAAATAGGGGGCACTTGTTTTATGTCAGGTCATAATAAATGGAGTTCGATTAAACACAAAAAAGGGGCGGCAGACGCTAAAAGAGGAAAGATTTTTACCAAATTAATAAAAGAAATAACCGTAGCGGCTAAGACTGGCGGTGGCGACCCTGATTCTAACGCAAGATTAAGAACAGCTATACTTGCGGCAAAAGCAGAGAATATGCCTAGTGATAATATTACGAGAGCCATTAAAAAAGGTACTGGAGAATTAGAAGGCGCGGCCGCATATGAAGACGTAATTTATGAAGGTTATGGTCCGGGCGGAACAGCCTTAATGGTAGAAGTACTTACAGATAATAAAAATAGAACAGTATCTGACATAAGACACATATTTACTCGCTCTAATGGTAACCTTGGCGAGTCTGGTTCTGTTGCGTGGATGTTTAAGAAGAAAGGCGTTGTAACTGTTCTTGCTTCTTCTACGTCAGAAGATGCTATAATGGAAGCTGGATTAGAAGCTGGCGCAGAGGATGTCGTTAATGATGGAGATATCTTTATGCTATATACAGATCCTTCTTCTTTAGAATCCGTTCGCTCTGCCTTAGAGTCTAAGAATGTAAAAATAGAAAAGGCAGAAATATCTATGATACCTCAAACCACAGTTAAACTTAGTGGTAAAGATGCAGAGACGATGTTAAAACTAATAGAGAATTTAGAAGACAATGACGATGTGCAAAAGGTGCATTCTAATTTTGATATAGACGACGAAGAGATGGCAAAGCTCTCCGTATAAGAGGGGCTTTAATGAGGGTTTTAGGGATAGATCCCGGCACTGTAAGAATGGGTGTTGGTGTTGTAGAGACCAAAGGCTCTGCCTATAAACTTATCCATTATGATGTGTTAAAATTGTCTAGTTCAGAGCCTCTTACTTCAAGACTTGGCAAGATATTTCACTTCGTTAAGAAGACAATAAATGAATATAATGTAGATGCTGTTTCTATAGAGGATGTCTTTGTGGCAGTTAATCCAAGAAGTGCTTTAAAGCTTGGGCAAGGTAGAGGAGCTGCAATTGCCGCTGCTGTAGACATGGGGATAGAGGTGTTTGAATATACCCCAAGAGAAATAAAACAAGCTGTATCAAGTTTTGGTGGAGCAGGGAAAGAACAGGTGGCTCAAATGGTGGGTTATCTTGTGGGTGTTAAGGATATAAGACCATTCGACGCTGCAGATGCGATAGCTATTTCTATCTGTCATATTAACAGGAGGCCTTATTATGATAGCTGTTCTAAAAGGTAGCTTTGTTGATATAGTCGCTGGAGAAGCAGTAATAGACGTTAACGGTGTTGGTTATGCAGTAAGAGTGCCTGCAACTTATACGGCAGAAAGAGGCAGTGTAGTAAAACTTTATATAGATACTGTGGTAAGAGAAGATTCCATAACTTTGTTTGGTTTTAATAGTGTTTCTGAAAAAGAAGTTTTTAGGAAATTGTATTCTGTAAGTGGTGTTGGTCCAAAAACAGCGCTAGCGATAATCTCTTTCTTTAGTGTTGGTGATCTTGTTAAGATAATATCTTCTAAAGATGCTGGTCTTTTATCTAAAGTACCCGGCATAGGCAAGAAAACAGCAGAAAGGGTTATTATAGAATTAAGAGATAAAATAGGTGTTAGTGATTCTTCTCCAACTGTTAGTTTTGCAGGAGAAAAACGTTCAACTTATGATGAACTCGTAGAAGCCTTAGTTGGTTTTGGCTATAAAAGGAACGAGGCTGTTGATGCATTAAGACCAAGAATGGATGATATTAACAACGGAAGAAAAGTAGAGGAAATATTAAGAGAAACACTTAGGAGTATGGCGTGAGTACAGACATAGATCACACACTAGATCCCTTGATGGACCAAGAGGATGTACAATTTGAACAAACTCTACGTCCTAAACTTTTGGATGAGTTCATTGGTCAGGAAAATCTTAAAGAAAAACTTTCTGTATTCATAAAAGCCGCCAAAGATAGAGGAGAGGCACTGGACCATTGTCTTTTTCATGGACCTCCGGGACTTGGAAAAACATCTTTAGCAAACGTTATTGCCAACGAACTTTCTTGCGTTATTAGGGTTACTTCTGGTCCAGCCTTAGAAAAAGCAGGGGATCTTGCCGCAATACTAACCAGTCTTGGTGATAGGGATGTGCTTTTTATAGACGAGATACACCGGCTGAATAAAACAGTAGAAGAAACCCTATATCCTGCAATGGAAGATTTTGAACTTAATGTGATCATTGGTCAGGGTCCGGGTGCAAAGGCTATAAAAATACCATTACCTAAATTTACTCTTATAGGTGCCACAACTAGAGCAGGGTTAATAGCCGCTCCTTTAAGGGACAGATTCGGTTTTTCTCACAGGCTTGATTATTACGACGTAGAAAGTCTTTCTAAGATAATAATAAGATCTGCAGGCATACTTGGTGTGGAAATAAAAAAAGACGGCGCTACAGAACTTGCAAGCAGATCTCGTGGTACACCAAGAATAGCCAACAGACTTTTACGACGGGTAAGGGACTATGCTCAGGTAAAAGCAGATGGAATCATAACAAAGGATATTGCAGATAAGGCTCTTAATATGTTGGACGTAGATGACAAGGGTTTTGATGAAATGGACAGAAAAATAATGCTAACCATAATACAAAAATTTGATGGAGGTCCGGTTGGTTTAAGTACTCTTGCCTCTTGTATAGGTGAAGAACCAGATACCATAGAAGACCTTTATGAATCGTTCCTTATCCAGTGTGGTTATATAAACAAGACCCCCCGTGGAAGAGTGGCAACTCCCTTGGCCTATAAGCATTTTGGCGGGTCTAAAGGCAACCTTTTTTAAAAAGACTTGTCAATACAATGGCTTAGTGTGCTATAAAAAATTAATTTTTTATAGCAATTGAGATGTATTTTGTATATAAGGGAGTAGGTTCAATATAATGAAGATGCTTCAAAGAACAGTAAGAGAAAGAGTAGAATTTTCTGGTGTGGCCTTACACAGCGGCGCAGAAGTTAGTGTAGTTATAAAACCAGCTCCAGAGAATACAGGCATATTGTTTACAAGGGCTGATCTGCCAAAAAGACCGAGTATACAGGCAACATGGAAAAACGTCGTAGATACCCAAATGAGCACAGTTCTTGGAAACAGAAAGACAAGAATAGCAACGGTAGAGCATCTTATGTCTGCACTCAGAGGGCTTAATATAGACAATGCTTTTGTGGAAGTATACGGTCCAGAAGTTCCTATTCTAGACGGCAGTTCTGTTTCTTATATTGATGCATTAGAGGCTGTTGGTGTAATAGAACAAACTAAGTTCGTTAAATATCTTCAGGTATTAAAGCCAATATCTGTTTCTATAGACGACAGGTTTGTTTATCTATTGCCTGCTTCTGACCTTAAAATATCTTGCAGAGTTAATTATAAACACCCTGTTGTAGGGCTTCAGCATTTTGAATACAGGCATAATACGTTTAATTACATAGCAGAAGTTGCCAAGGCAAAGACCTTTGGATTTTTGAACGAAGTTGAAAAGTTAAAAGAAAAGGGGCTTGCGCTTGGCGGTTCTTATAAAAATGCATTGGTGCTTGGTGCTGATAATGTCATAAATAAAGACATAATGAGTTACAGCGATGAATTCGTAAGGCACAAAGTTTTGGATATAATGGGTGATATGGCTCTTTGTGGTAATGGAACAAGATTACTTGCTCACATTGTTGCATATAAGAGTGGTCATGAATTACACAAGCTGGCCTTAAAGGAATTACGCCAAAGAAAAACCTGTTTTAAGGTTCTGGAAGAACCAATCTTGGTAGACGAGAAAGCCTATACAGAAAAGGCTTTTTCATTGCTTCAAACCGTAACTACTTTTTAATTGACATCCAAAAACCAATAGCATACAAAAACCGAGTCTTAAACGGGGTCGTAGTTCAGTTGGTTAGAACGCTGGCCTGTCAAGCCAGAGGTCGCGAGTTCGAGTCTCGTCGGCCCCGCCATAGTAAGTTCAATATTTTTTACAAAACATGCTTGTCGTAGTTTTTTTTCTAGAATTAAGCTTAGGATTAAGCTTAAATAACACTTTATCTATTGGACTTGAATAGAATTTAGGTTCTTCACAGGTGAATCCCTCTGGTTTTATTAAAGAAGTATTACTAGCAGCAACTACGAAAATAGAATTAATGTTTTTGTCTAGATCAAGGCGCTCTCTTGGTTTTGCATCTATTTGTAATACGTTTTTATTAAGATATACATCGTATGCCCACTTAGAGAAATCAGTATTAATTAGTGCAAAGCCAGTTGCTTTGCTTTTTTTATTAGCATCAAGCAATGGATCTATTCTGCCTGTTTGTGAGGGTATAAAAGATGCCAGAATCAAGAAAAAAGTATTTATGATCAGAAATGCCGGACTAAATATTATTTGCGAATATTTTTGTTCCGCAGACTCTGACCATAAACTAGACATAAAAATAAACAAGAATGGTAATATTGGCATTATGAACCTTTCTTCTTTATGAGGAACCAAGGAATGAGATATAACAATAATAAGTATGGCTATTACAGCCTCTTTATGTTTTGAATATACAACCTTTACTTTATTAATCATTACACAAGATAAAGGGAATGCACAAAGAGCTAATGTAAAAAGTATAAAATTATACCAAGTCATACTACGATAAGGCTTTTGGTTTTCTGCTATATATGCCATTAAAGTCCCAAGCATTTTCCGTCCATAAGAAAGATCGACTAAAGACTCTATTGTTAATAGGATTAGCCCTATTATGAGAGCATTTATTATTGTTTTTCTTTTAAATCCATAAAGGCCATAAAAGATGTAAATAATCCCAAGTTGATATCTGAACAGAACTGCAATTCCTATAAAAAATAAACCAAGAAAAGTTTTTTCATATTTAAGTAACCCTATCCCTAACATAAGTAATGATATACAGAAGAACTCTCCACCAGCTCGAGTTGAAATGTAAGGCATAACGGCGTAGATACTAAAAAAATAAAGCAACACAGAAAAATATTTATTGTTCTGTTTTATGGCTCCTTTGCAATAATAGTAAGCACCAACTATCCCCAGCAAAGAGAATAAACCAAGCCCAAGATTCATGGAGTAGATCCTGTTGATAGGATCACTTCCAAGTCCAAGTACATCTGCTGTTTTTATAAAGATCCACAAGATATAAGGTAATAATGGCGCTCTATATTCAGGTAAATTCATTGGAAGTCCGTCAGCCATTCTTATGGCTGGAAGCCAATAATGTCCTAGATCGTCTAATGCCATCGGAGTATATACAAAGAAAGAAGCAAAAATCCTAAATAACAAGCCTAGTGCAATGGCTATAAATAGGTGCTGCTCTAAGGAATAATGATTAAGAAAATTTTTTAAGAACTTATTCATAAGCAAGAGAATATATGGTTTAAATAATCATTTCAATTTATAAATACAATACTACTAAAGTTGATCTAAATATTAGCTATAAAATTACACTATATTGTATATGATGGTGTAGACTAGGATTAAACATAATGATAAGTAATTAGTGTTTAATATGTAGGAGGAGAATATGACAAACCACACAGATGAAATAGATCTTATAGACCTTTTGGGAGTACTTATTAAAAGGCGTTCTTTTATTATTTGGTTCATAGTACTTTTTACTTTTGTGATTACCTCAGCGATTATTGTTAAGGAATATGTAAGGACATCAGGTTCTAAAAAAGTTTATACTGCAGAGTTGGCTGTGTCTGTTACCAAAGATCCTGTGTATGCTTCTTATTCATATTTTAAGAAAACTAACGATCTTGATGGATATAAAAAGGCACTAACTTCTGTATTAATGCCCTCTGGTACAGAGTCTATTAATTTTGAATTACAGTTAAATGGGTCTGGAGGCGTAGACTACTTTTTTGACAGAAAAGATGAGTTAGATCTTTTTGTCAAAAGGTATACAAGCCTTATGGACAGCATGAATGGCCTATATTCTAACTACATAGCGATGAGGCCAGAAACATTTGCAAGTTGTAGGCAACTTTATGTTTCAAGGGCTTCAAATATTTCTGTTAAAGATCTTTTTAATACTCCAGATGAACTAAAATATTGTAACCTGTTTAACTATTACTTTAATATTGTTCAGGGAAAATTTATATATTCAATAGAGAACCTTAAAGCAGACGAATCATATGTGACTTTTATTACTGACTATATAGCGAGTAACCAAAAAGATTTTAGATTAGTAAGCAGTGATAGTTTAGAGAATAGGGATGTAAAGTTAGAACTTAAACGTCATTTTAATAAAAAGAAAGTAGTAAAATATAGCGTACTTGTGTTCATACTATCGATTATGTTGGCTTTTACAGCAACGTATATTATCGAATTTTGGTCTAACAACAAAACTAGATTAAAAAAGTATTGGAAAAATTGATCATGAAAATATTAGTTTTTTCTGCTTCATCAAGGAATGGTTCACTCAACAAAGCTTTATCAAATATAATTTATGAAAAGATTAAAAAGTTGGGGCTTGACGTAAGTTTTTCAGAGATAAAGGACTATGAAACAGCTTTATATGATGGGGATGTAGAAACATCACGAGGTGTTCCACTAAATGCACAGAATTTTAAGGCTCTATTGGATGAACATGAAGCAGTAGTCATAGTTTCTCCTGAGTATAATTTTTCTACACCGGGGAATTTAAAAAATTTAATAGACTGGGCTTCTAGGATAAAACAACAGCCTTTTAGGAATAAACAAATATTTTTGGCTTCTGCCTCACCCTCTTTAGTTGGTGGTAATCGTGGTCTTTGGTCTTTAAGGATCCCCCTCTCTGCTCTTGGTGCACATGTGTATCCAGACATGTTCTCTTTATCCCTTGCACACGAGGCTTTTACTGGCGACTTTAAAGCCCTTAAGGATGAAAAGTTAAGCAATGGGCTTGAAAAACTGCTTAATTCTTTCTTAAAGTATGCTAATAAGGATCTATAAATGATTAAAATTTATCCTTACATATTGATACTATTTCTTTTTTCTTGTGCAGCAGGTTCTGTGGGAGATTTTGACAATGCTGGTGATCCAAAAAAACTTTCCAGAGAAGAGACCCTTTCTTATAGGTATTGTGACTTAGATTCTGAATGTACTTATGCAAATAATGGTTGTTGTGATTGTGCCAATGGTGGAGAAGCCATTGCCGTTAATATTTTAGAACATACGGATTTTACCTCTTTATTTGAATGTGAAAATGTTTCTTGTACAGAGATTGCTCCATCCATCCCTTGTGAGCAAGGTTCTGCAAAATGTATTGATGGTATCTGTGAATTCTATAGGGATAGGGCTGATCTTCTTTAAATTGAACAATTAATACATTTTTTCGTACGCTGCCTACAACACATATCTTTAATTAAAATGGTCTAGTATTTGTACTCTTTCTTTTCATAGCGGAGGTGCTTATGAAAAGAAAAGGACAAGGCATGATAGAGTACATAATCATGGTGGCGTTGTTGGCTATAGCGGCAATAGGTATTACAGAACTTTTAGGACAAACAGTAAGGGTTAAGCTTGCAGAAATAACATCAAGTCTACAAGAGCGAAGCACTAATGTTGGTAAAGACCTTCCAGATATAGAAGAAAAATATGTAACAAGACGTGGCCTTTCTGATTTTAACAAGAACGCCAATAAAAAAGGTGGTAAATGGTCCTTCTAGAATTTATATTTTCTTCTGTTAAATTATTTATGCTTTTTGTTTTACTTCTTTTATTGATTTTTTTCTTAGTATTTAAATTACAGTGTGGACTTAGTTCTTTCTTCCACGATAGAGGTCTTGTATTTTTTGGTAGAGCAGAGGCTTATAAAGATTCTAAAAAACTAGCAAACAATTTTGATCCAATATTTAAAAAACAAAAAATTCTGCAGTTTAAAGATCGTCTTTATATAGAAGGAGTAATAACGCCAAGAATAAAATTCAAAAAATTAATGAGCAAAAAAGGAATAGATCATGAGATATTTAAAAAATAACAAGGGTAGCATGCTTGCTGTATCATGTGTTTTTGTTTTTATTTTGGTTAGTTTGATCTTTTCTGTTAATAGGATCTATCTTGCTAGTTCGCAAATATTACATGACCAAAATGCAAGGGATGCACATATGTTCTCTGTATTAAGTCTTTATACAGATACTATGGACAAGGTGTCTTGGGCTAACAAACAGTTAAAACGGATAGGAATTATGAGTGCCTTACTCGTCTTCACTCCAGAACTAGCACCACTTATAGAGGCTCTTAATTTTGCCTGTAAGGGTTTACAGGAGTATCAGGATCTTTTATTACTAAGACTTAAGGTTTATGCTCCGGTGTTGGATCTACAATTAAGACGCTCTAATAGAATAGATCTTTTGCCAAATTTACATTATGTGGTCTA
>CAYPMK010000010.1:2941-16647 GCA_964411885.1 uncultured Bdellovibrionales bacterium | reverse complement strand
AATTAAGACGCTCTAATAGAATAGATCTTTTGCCAAATTTACATTATGTGGTCTACAAAAGACAACCCTCTGTTGATCTTGGTTTTATAAACATTCCGGGTTTAATAGAATTTAAGAATAATGTTTTTGAAACTGCCTGTGTGGAGCATGGTCCTTTTCCTGTCTCGTCTAAAGTTTGTATAAAAAGTCCTTCTTATGATGATCCAAAAACACAATGGTTTGCCCCCACAGAAAGTGATTGGACGGTGAAATTGATCTATGTTGGCTGAATTTATTCTTGTTATGGTCGTAAGTATTCCTTTGGTGTTGGGCGGTCTTAGTTTTTCTAAAAGGATAGATAAAAGATTAGATTTAGAGGACAAAATGAGACAAGGTGTTTATAACTGGTTTTTTAATGGCTCCTGTTACAACGACGTGGTTTGTGGTCAAGATTCTATATATGTTAACGATCTTTATTCTATCAAAATAAGAAAACCAAACAAAGCCTTCTGTATAGATAAAGAGGAGGATCTAAAGGATGAAACCTTTTCTGGATTATATGAAAAACTCGAAGCGGCTGTTAAGGATAATTCTAAATAGCAAAAAAATGGTCGCTGTTATTTGTGTGTTTTCTATGTTTGCTACACTTTTATTGGTTAGACTTATAAGATCTGTACCTACTGACACCGATGACGAAGGTGCTGTATTATTGCATGATGCTATCAAGGACAAGAAAGCTGTTAGCGTTCTGTTCGATATAGCTAAGCTTCCTTTAGAGATAATTTATCCTGGAGTTAAAATTGATCTACTTAACCGGGATCCAAGTGGGGAAATTGATAAACTTGTTAGTGGTGTTACAGTGGTTGGGCTTAGTTTCTTGCCGGATAAAGATTTGGCTAAACTATTTATTGCTGTAGACGAACAGGAAAGTATTAAGATATTGGAAGCAGGTAATAAGGACCTTGATATAGTTGTGCTTGGAGAAAATCCAAATACCCAAGATATAGAGATAATAGAGTATTAATGCCAAGTTGCGTGCAGTGTTTATAGGTCTAGACACTACTTATATTGTTTGATAATCCTTGCTAACGGTGACTGGCAAGGCGGCGGCGTGAGCCCTTTGAACCCCGCCAGATCTGAAAAGAAGCAACGGTAAGATGTGTGTTCCGCGTGCCACCACCGGTCGCCATAAATGAGGGGGATTTAAAAGTTGCTTTCATCATACCAAGTACTTGCAAGAAAATGGAGACCAGCTACCTTTAGCGACGTTAAAGGTCAGGACCATATAATAAAGACAATAAAGAATTCAATTCTTAACAACAGGATTGCTTCTGCATATCTGTTCTCTGGAACCAGAGGTGTTGGTAAAACTTCTGTTGCCAGACTCCTTGCAAAAGCTCTTTGCTGTCAGAACCTGAAAGATGCAGAACCCTGCAATCAGTGTAGGAGTTGTATTGAAATATCAAAATCAGCTTCTATAGATGTACAGGAAATAGATGGAGCTTCTAACACGGGCGTTGATTCTGTTAGAGAGATAAGAGAGAACATAATGTATCAACCTGTCAGTGAAAAATACAGGATATACATAATAGATGAAGTTCATATGCTTTCTACTTCTGCATTTAATGCTTTATTGAAAACCTTAGAAGAACCACCAGCACACGGTGTCTTTATTTTTGCTACAACAGAACCAGCAAAGATTCCACAGACCATAATTAGCAGATGCCAAAGCTTTGATTTCAAAAAACTTACAGTTGAAGCCATAAAAGAAACAATAAAAGACATAACTACAAAAGAAGGTATTACAGCTACAGACGACGCTCTTTATACCATAGCTAGAGAGGCCAGAGGTAGTCTTAGAGATTCTTTATCTGCCTTAGATCAGGTAATATCATATTCAGGTAATAATTTTACAAAAGATGACGTTAAAGCAGTACTTGGTTTTGTAGATAAGACAGTAATATTCGAAATAGCGAAAAGTATAATAACGAATGATCCTAGAACAGCATTAAGTCTTAATAAAAAACTTTTCGACGAAGGTTATGATGTTAAAAAAGTAGTGGATGGCTTAGTAGAAGTTTTTAAGAACCTTGTGTTCATGAAAAATGGTTTAGAGGATCTTTTGGGCGATGCTCTTCCAGACCATGAGGTTAATGAGCTTAAACAGATGGCTCAGAACGCTAGTCCCGCAGATGTTGAACAGTGGTTCTATATGGCACATAATGCCGCAGAAGAAACGGTAAGGTCTTCTTATTCTTGGACCATGTTGGATGTTTGCTTGCTTTCTATGTGTGCTAAACCTAACAATGACAGTATATCTGATCTGATATCAAAACTAAATTCCTGTGAAAAAGAACCAACGGCTGAAAAAAAAAGTCCTCATCCCCAGCACCTAAGCAACCAGAGTGGAATGAAGTACTAAAGGCTATATGTTCAAGAGATAAAGAACTAGAACCTGTGCTTCATAAGTTCTCATACAATGGAATAGAGGACGGAAGGACTTTTGTTGTTGATTGTTCCAATTGCCCAGAACTTATAGCTGGCATGGCTCAAAGGGTATCTTTGGCCTTGCAGGAAATTCTTTATGAACTTTATGGCGGGATGTATAAAATAGACATAAGGAACAACATTGTCATGCAAAGAGTTGAAAATAAGCTTAAAATAAAAAATGAGATCTTAGAAAAAGAGTTAGTTAAAGAGCTTATGAAAACAATGAATGCTAAAGTTAAAAGTGTTAAGGTTTTTTAGGAGCTATTAAGAATGTCTTATATACCAGAACCAATAGAAAAGTTAGTGAGGGAACTTAATGGGCTTCCTGGTCTTGGTGTTAAAACAGCGTATAGAATAGCTTTTTATATTGCGGACTCTGCAGATATTAAAGCAGACAATTTTAGTGAGGCATTAAAACAAGTTAAAGAAAGAATAAAAATATGCAGAACATGTTTTGGCTACTCTTTAGACGATGACTGCAGAATATGTTCAGATACTTCAAGAGATAAAAGATCTTTGTGTGTTGTAGAAAGACCACAGGATATTTTTGTAATGGAAAGAGGTGGCTTTAAGGGTTCATATCATGTGTTGCATGGAGTTATATCTCCGCTCGATGGTGTTGGACCATCTGACATAAGATTAAGAGAACTTTTTGAGAGGCTAGATTCTTGTGAGGTAACAGAACTTGTTATAGCATTAAATCCAAGTGTAGAGGGTGATGCTACCACTATGTATATAGCAAAACATATAGCAGGAAAGAACATAAGGGTATCAAGACTTGCTAGAGGTGTGCCAGCAGGTGCTAGCATCGATTATATAGACGAAACAACGCTTTGTAGGGCCATAGAAGAAAGACAGGATGTGTTATGTTAGATAAAAGATTTGATAAGATAAAATTCCTGATGGAGAACTTTTGTACTTCAACCAATGCAGTCGGCATGGCGTTGATAGGTTCAAGTGGGGACATGCTTGGAGAGTATGGAGAACTTGATCTTTCTATTATATCAGAGGCTGTTAGTCTTATATCAGCAAGGAGCAGGGACCTTTATAAGTTTCTTAATGGGATCGATAATGAAGAATTTTGTCTATATTCAGAAGGTTCTAAAGGGAGCTTCGTGGTATATTCGGTATCTACGAACATATTTATGATAGTATTTTTTCCTAGTACTACAGATATTTTTATATTGAAGAATGATTTTGATAAGGTGGCACTAAAGATGAGAGAACTATTAAGTGCTATGAGTGCAGGTAATAAAGTATGTCGTTTATAAATTATTCGTCTAAAGAGATAAATTGTAAGATAGTCTATTATGGCCCAGGGCTTAGTGGAAAGACCACACAACTTAAATATATCTATGATGCATCAGAGCCAGATACCAGAGGAAAACTTATTGCAGTTTCAGACGAGAATTCTAGAACGCTGTTCTTTGATTTTCTACCTATGGAGATGGGAAATATTAATGGCTTTAAATCAAGATTCCATCTTTATACAGTGCCAGGACAAATACCATATGAATCCAGTAGAAAACTGATATTGAAGGGGGTTGATGGAGTTGTCTTTGTGGCAGACTCACAAAGAGAAAGAATGGATGCAAATAAAAGGTCGTTGGCCAAACTTGCTGAGTATCTTGAAGATTATGGTTATAGTATTAACAACATACCTTTTGTGTTCGCTTATAATAAACGAGATATAAATGGTGTCGTTCCTTTAAATGAGATTTCGAAGGAACTTAACTCTTTTTCTGCTCCAGAATTTGAAACAGTTTCTGTTACTGGTACTGGTGTTTTTGATGTACTTAAGAGTATTACGAGGTCGGTTCTAGAAGAACTTAAGGGTGGACGCAAAATATAGTAAAGATGGGAGGCGTAGATGAAACTGTTTATTAAGATAATTATTGTCCTTATAGCGATCATAATAATATCTCAGCTTGAATATAAAGGAAGGAAAATACAAACTTACATAGAGGAATATATCAGGTCTTTAAATACAAAAGAGCAACCTGTAGATACACAGATTAAAGAAGAGGAGAATGTTCAAGAAAAGGCACAGGCACAACCAGAACAACCCAAAAAGAAAACTACAAATGTAGATATAGATGATAAAGACAGAAAAGAACTACAAAAAATATTAGAACAGTGATCCTCTGGCCTTTAGCTCTAATGATATAAAATCTTTTTTGATAAAAGAATCGTCGTTAGATATTAAGACTATAGAAGAACCCAACTCAAAGCATCCAAGTTCTTCGCCTTTATTAACGCGTTCACCTTTTTTCTTTAATATTTTTATACCTCTAACAGCACAGGCACCTACTATTACCATACATATTTTGTTTCCATTATTATTAATGTTAACGACGACCCTTTCATTTACAGCATAAACGTTCTTGGCTAGCTTGGTTCCAAGGTCGTTGACGGGGAAGCACATTGCTGGGATCTCTTTTATGTTGTCTATCACTCCATTTATTGGGATATGAAAACGATGATAATTCCTCGGTGAAAGGTATATAACCATATAAGAACCTTCTTGATACATACTGACTAGTCCATTATCTAAAACAAGTTCATCTACATTATAGTTATGTCCTTTTACACGTATAAAGGACCCACTATTTATCTTTCCTGTTTCTTTTATTATTCCGTCACAAGGGGAGCCTATCCATGAATCAGTAAGTGGTCTAAAAGAAAGGTCAATCTCCCTTGAAAAGAAATCCTTGGTGTTATTGAATTCTTTTAGTGGTTTTTTAATCTCTTCAAAATCTTCTTTTTTCATCTTAAGGAACAAAGTTCCAAAAACAGTGAAGTATTTAGGCCTTAAAACCACGGGTATCCTTATGGCTGAAAAGGCCTTTATTATAGTGCTGTATAAGATGAAAAGGTAATTTAAGTATGTCATTTACTTTTAAAAATATATGGATTATAGAAAAAACACAATAAACAAATCCTAAAGGTAAAGGGGTTCTACTGATGAAAATATCCGATGTAAGAGAAGAGCTTCAAGACTATTTGCAAGTGGTTAACAAAACAAACCTTCCTCCATGGTTGGTAGAAGCGTTGGACAGCTGGTGCAGGTCTGTTTTTATGGGAGTTAGCAAGTTTAAATATTGGGATGCAGATAAACAAAAAAACGAAGTTCCAGTTACCCTAGATGTACTTAGAACGTTAATAGAACCATACAAAGAGTTCAACAAGTTTAAAACATGGCTAGACAGAAACAACGGTGCCAAATAGGTTCTTAAATCCTTACATAGAAAAAATAAAAGATTTTAATGGTGTAGTGTTCTTTGGTGAAGAGTGCCAAACTCTTCTTGATGGACTTGATCGTCTTGTCTTTTTGGATATAGGCTGTGGTAATGGAGAAACTCTTGTACAACAAGCTAGTGAGAATCCACAAAATTATTATATAGGGGTAGAACTTCAGTACAAAGAGGTCTATAGAACAGCGTTAAAAATACAAAGAAAAGGGCTTCATAATTGCAAGGTTTTCCAGATGGATGCAAAAAAACTCCCCGAACTTTTTAAAGGTAAAAGAATAGCTGGTGTTAACATATTGTTCCCAGATCCGTGGCCTAAAGCAAAACAGAAAAAGAACAGGCTGGTTAATATAGATTATATAAAAGCACTTTTTCTAAGAAGCATAGAGGGTGCTGTTTTTAAGTTTCGAACCGATAACGACGATTATTTTTTAGATATGTTAAAGACCATATACTCAATGAGAGATGGTTATTCTCTTGATATTAAGGAACTAAGCAGGGACATATATAATAAAATAAAAATAGAGCACAAAGATATAACTGCTTTTGAGAGGATATTCATCAAACAAGGTTTTCTTATAAATGCACTTTATTTTACTTTTAATGGGCCTACTAAAAAATGTGATTAAAGATAGTCATCATGATCTCAAAGAGTATCAAGAGTACTATTGTTAATTCCAACCAAAACCCACTTCTTGCAGAAGAAAGATTGGTTATTAAAGATAGATTTTCTTGTATTAGTTTTAGTTTATAATCTATTGCCTTGAACCTAGGCGCTATCTCTAGCATTCTTTTTATACTACCATAAAGTTTGTCTAAATATGGGTCGTCCCAAACCTCTTCTGGTGAATCAAAAACAAAAAGATTGGTTATTATGTTCTGTTTTGTTTGCATGCTTTCTACCATAAAGTTGACAAGGTCCTTTGTGTTTCTTGGTATAGAGCTTCTTGCTTTTAATTTTGTGAGGTAATTGGTTGATTGCTCTAAAATATTCTCTACATGTTGCTCATAATAATCTAGCACTACGCTGTGAGAGAGCAGTAACGCGGATATCCTTAGCGGTTGGTCGTCTAGGTCCTCTAAATTTATTCCATCAAAATCTATTCTTGTTTTTTCACCAGTCCTTATTGAAAGACTATCTGATACAGATGTAAGGTCTGATTGTATACCACTTATTACGGCAGAAAATTCGTTGAGGAATCGTGTTATAACTTCTTCCTGCTGTGGCTGTGGACAATTAAAAAAAGCTATTGAACCAAAATTGAATATATACATCCTAAAATCTTGAGAATGTAATTCTAAATACTCGCTGGACCTACTTGCTATTACACCTCCAATCACTAGGTCGATGTTACTTAGTAATCTTATTGGGATTTTTTCGCATATTCTATATGCGGTCATTTTGTGTTTTTTTGATTCCATATTCAGAAATATTAGTACATAAGGGTCGGCATATCTAGTATAATCTTTTATTATGAAGAAACTGATATTTTGTTGTTTGGGGCTAGCTTCTTTATGTGCTTTTTCTGCAGATGATCAGGTTTTTGTTACCCATGCTTTTTACAGCAACATAATGTTTGATGAGAATGCTCCAGATGAAAGCCATGTGAATTTTGAGGGATTTATAAATAACATAAACAATACAGTTAGCGGCAACTGTATATCAAAAACTGAAGGTGTAGATGTTTATAAATATTGTGACATACAGAATGTTAAAAAGATGTTGGGCAGGATACACAATATTTTGTTCGAGACCTTTTATACCTGTGCCAGTAATGCTCCAAGAGCTGCAACTTTTTTTGAGGCTGTAGATGGAAAACATACTCCAGATAGTCATCATTATGCTTCTCTTATACATTCTGCCTTTATAAGCAGGGGTGTTAAAACAGATTTCTTTAGTACACCAAGTCATTATGGTATTCATTATCAGGATCCTATAACATCAAAAGAACTATATTGGTGTATTATAACAGCTCAATCAAATCATGTTCCTGCAACTAATTTTAGAGAATATATAAAGATCTTTGATCGATATAAAAACCCAGAAATAAATGGAGTAAGAGGCCTTAAACCAATCGAGATAAAGATCATGTCTGCAGATGAGTTCTATGCAAATGTTTCTAGATATTCCAAATGAATTGTACGTTGTAGGTAAAGAACCTGCCACTATAATCAAGCTGGCCAAAATGAGGATCGTTGGCGTCTATCCTATAGTTTGTTGATGGAAAGAAACTAAGATGGTAAATGAACTCTAGCCCAAGATAAAGCACATTCCTTAAGAAAGGTATATCTACTCCAGCACCCATGAATACAGAGGGTGCTGTAGCCCTGTGAGACGGATCATTTATGTTGTATGTTTTAAGATCTTCAAGATCCTGTTCGTTGATACGGTCATTTATCATGAATACTTCCATTCCAATAAGTATAGAGGGATTTAACCACGCTATTGATTTAGATATGTCATAAAAATTTGGATAGAATTTTACGCCGAGCCCCATGTTGAATAATGTTGCTGTGCCAGTGAATTCTGGGACTATGTTATACGTAATTGGGTTTGGATTTATTATGCTCATGCTGGATCTTCCAATATTTGCATGGAAAGTTATGCCAAGGTCCCAGTCTAAAAAGTAAGTGAACCTTGTTCCTATCATCCAGCCAACATTATATATATTTACCATAGGACCTGTTGGTTGAGCTATGCCACCGCCAAGCGATATGTGTACTAATCTTCCAAAATCATAAAATCTTTCTGTGACCTCTTCTTCTTCATCTATTTGGTCTGGGTCAAACTGGGATATGGGCGAAAAAGGATCTGAATAATGTTGTAGGTCCTCTGTTACGTCCCCAGTGGTGCTTACAGGAGGTATAACCTCTGCAGGTGTTTCTTGCCCAAAAGAGTTATACAACGGCGCTAACACAAGCATGGTAAGAAAAAGAGTTTTCTTCATAATAAAAATGTAACACACAGGAGTGATAAGAGCAATCAGGTTTTGACAAAGTAATCACGCTGGACTAGTATGCAGTCGGAGGCAAAACCTATGTCAAAAAGATTTTCTATGAAAGAACTAAAATCACCCGATAAATTCTTTAAAGCCATGCTGGGCTTTATTAATTACCTACGAAGTAACGTTAAGGCATATCTTACTTTTTCGATAGTTGTGGTCGTTATAACACTTGCTTATGTGTTGGTGAACCACATTAACGATAAGAGAGAACAAAAGGCCATGGCGTCTCTTTACATTCTTGATAAACAAATGAAAAGTATGGATTCTGTTGAGCCTGGTGACTATATAAAGCTAATAGAAACAAAGCTTGATGAGCTAGGGTCTACTAGAGCTGGAGCTGAAGCAAAGTATATGCTCGCAGAGCTTTATTATAAGAAGCTGGATTGGAATAATTCTGCAAAATATTATGAACAAGTAGTTAATGAAGCAAGTGGTCTTTTAAAGGACCTCTCAGTAATGGGTCTTGCTTATTCGTTAGAGAACAAAGGCTCTGTTAAAGAAGCCTTAGAGAGATTTGAATATCTTAGAGACCATACTCCTGATGTATATAAGGCGGTGGCTCTTTTAGGTATAGGTAGATGCTATAAAAAATTAGGAGAAAAAGACAAAGCCTTAGCCGCATATGAGTCTGTTATCGTTTCATATCCAGATACAGATTATGCAAGAATGGCTTCTGTTCTAAAAGCTGAAATATGAGAAAGATCTCTTTTATAATAGTGACACTGTTATTCGTGTCATCTTGTGCAACTCAACAAAAAGACAAACGCCCTGAGCTTATAGGTGAGTGGGCCCTTGATATTTCTAATGGTCCTCAATTTGGGGCAAAAAAACATAATCAAGCAACTCCTTTAGTTATTGGTGATGATGTTTTTCAAGGCAGTGTAGATAATAAATTAGTGGTCGTTAATAAGTTTAATGGTCTTATGAAAAGAAGGATAAAGGATTCTGGTGGTATTGATGCAGCGCCTTTATTTCATGAAAGTGTTGTCTATTTTGGTAATATGGAAGGGTATATAAAGGCCTTCTCTTATAGAACGGGTGAATATTTGTGGTCATATTATACCGGCTATCCAGTATATTCTACACCTACTTATTGCGACGACAGAGTATTTGTTCTTAGCAGTAGTAATATTTTTTATTCATTGGATGCAAAGACGGGTAAAGTTCTTTGGACCATAAGAAAAGAATTCCCAATGGGAGTTCCAGTAGTCAAAGGTGCTTCTTCTGCTGTTTGTTATGATGATGTTGTATATGTAGGATTTTCAGATGGTTCTTTTGTTGGAGCTAATATAGTTAGTGGTTCTGTTGTAATGGATAAAAAACTTTTTAGTACAGGCAAATTTAAAGATGTTGATGCTACACCATATGTAGACGATAAAATAGTGATAGTTCCATCATATGATGGAAATCTATATTGTATAAATAGGAGCAGTGGACAAATAATTTGGTCTATCAAGGACGGCAGTTCAAGATCTGTTAGTGCCATAGGCGAAGATATTTATTACTCTTCTAATGATGGGTATTTATACTTGTTAGATAGTAAGGATGGGTCTGTAAGGTGGAGAACAAAATTATCTCAAGGGATGCCAACAGCACCTGCTATTATTAATAATTATGTAGTTGTTGGATCTTCAGAAAGAGGGATAATGCTGTTCAGAAAAGATGACGGTAGGTTCGTGGGTGAATTTAATAGCGGCACAGGAGTTTTGGCAGACCCTGTTGTTGATGGTAATTATATATACTTTATGTCTAACTTTGGTGTTCTATATTCGGTAAGGGTTATTTGATAATATGAAAAAAGTAGTACTGATTCTGTGTTTTTTTGTTACTCACTTGTGTGTACTCGAAGCATCAAAGATATATGTGAACATAGGTTCCCCAGGTTTTAAAAAACCTATCGTTGCTGTTAATATAGCAGATGGTAATTTGGATAAAATAGTTAAATCTGATCTTATAATATCTGATGTTTTTGAATTGCTTTCACAAGACCTATATCCAAAGGATCCGTTCAATGCAAACATGTCTGAATGGAGTGTTACTGGTGCTGAGTATTTGTTACAAGTTAATTTAGATAATGCTTCTGTAATAATTAAACTTTATTCTGTTAAAGATGGGTCAGAACTTTTATATAGGAGTTTTAGTCCTTTTGTGAACCAAGAAGACACTGCTCATGAGATAAGTTCTAGTATTTATGAAAGACTAACAGGGTCTAAGGGTATTTTTAAAACAAAAATAATAGCTGTTTGTAAGGATAAAAATGGTTTTAAGAATTTGTTCATGATGGATTATGATGGCAGAAGATTAAAACCTATTACTAATCACAAAACACTATGTCTTTCTCCTGCTATATCTCCAGATGCTGTAAATGTTGCTTATACCGTTTATGCATCAAAAAGGATACGTGGTCAGGGAAATATAATGGTCCAAGAGTTAAGAATACATAATATTAGAACGGGAAAAGAAACTGTTGTCGTTGGTGGAACTGGTCAGAGTAGTGGTGTTACATGGTCTTCTGACGGTAAAAAACTTGCTTTTACATATAGTGGTAATGGAGATCCTGATATTTATTTATACGACGTAGATACAAAAAAGATGTCACCATTAGTTACTAACAGAGGTTTAGATGTAGAACCTTCTTTTTCGCCAGACGGTAAGTTTATTGTTTTTTCTTCATCAAAGAGTGGGAACCCAGAACTTTATAAAATGGACCTAGAGACGAAAGAACAAACAAGGCTTACGTTTAATCGTCATTATAATTCTTCTCCAGAGTGGTCACCCGATGGGGGAAGTATTGTTTTTGCTGGACTTGATAATCCCTTTGGCAAGAGATCATATTTTGATATTTTTCTTATAGATCCATCTGCTACAAAAATAGAAAGGTTTACTATTGATAACGGTAATAATGAAGATCCTTCTTGGTCTGGAGAAGGAAGGCATTTTGTTTTTTCTTCTACAAGGAATAAAGGTTCTGATCTTTATATAATGAATAAAGAAGGTACAAAAGAAACAAAAATCACAAGTGGAATATTTTGTTATTCTCCAGATTGGTCTAAAAAATAGTTATTACTGTATAAGTTTTTCTGTATAAAGATCTTTTGTTACATCGTAATCATAAAGAGTGAAAGTATCAAAAGATTCTCGTTCTTTTTTAATTATTGTTTCTTTATAACCGTCGTTGTCTAGATCTATTACTTGAAAGATGTCGAATTTTGAATTTCTAACTTTGTTTATTGGAAAAAGTTGGTATCTCTTAGAGCCTGTATTGTTGTTGGTTTTGTGTATGTTGTATATGGCTAGGTATCTTACCAAACTTGATAGTTCTGGAGCATTCCAAGTGCTTAAAACACAGATTAATTTATCCCCAGCAGTGTTAAGGTCTGTCTTTATCGCGTTATATTCTATCTCTGTTTTGGACGGATCTTTTCCTATAACTTCGTAATAAATGGTATCTGAACTTCCTGCTATAAGACTTTCATCTTCTTTACTTACTTCTGTTTCTACTCTGTCGTAAAAATCTATATTCTTTTGGTCATAATTAAATACAGCAACTATGTATCCGCTGTTAGGTAACACGGTGGCCTTTTTTTGTGGTTTTAATACTGTATATAATATTGGTTTTTCATTAGATTTTTCTGCGAATGGTTTTGAATAGTCATAGGATTGTATCTCTGCAATCGCAACTGGTTTTGAATTGTAATATATTAATGCTTGAGTCCCGGCCTTGTCACAAGAGTTTTTAGCTATCCATTCTCTTATGTTATTCTCGTCGATAGGTTTTTGTTTTGAATCGTAGAAGAGCCTTGTGTTTATCCTAAAATCTTCTCCAGCGATATGTCCGATCGCAAAACTTGGACAATCTGTGTTCTGTTCCTCATATTGTTTTGCTACAGCTTTTTCTTGTTTTTTTGAAGGCATATATTTAGATACAAAATATACACCGGTGGCTATTAGATACAGTATTAAGAAAACTAAAAATATTTTTTTAAACATTTGATCCTCCCTATTTTAAGAACAGAACAACGTTAAGCAAGAACAAGGGTATGAGTATCAATATAGACCACATCATGTAACCAAAAAAACTTGGCATTTTTATGCCAGAATCTTCTGAGATGGATTTTACCATAAAGTTAGGCCCATTACCTATATAAGTATTGGCGCCCATAAAAACAGCACCCATCGATATAGCTAGTAAAAGACTTTCTGCAACCAAGGAACCATCTTTTAGAGTTATGTATGAAGCACCGTGATAAATCAGGTCCATAGATACTGTTTTTGAGGTCGAGAGAAAGGTTAAGTATGTTGGTGCGTTATCAAGAAATGAAGATAATGCTCCAGTTAACCAAAAAAACTGCCAAGGTTCTGTTATCCCTAGTGACTGACCTTTTAACTCCAATATTTTTAATAAAGGGATCATTGAAGCAAATATTGCCGCAAAAAGTATGGCAACTTCTTTTATAGGGAACCAAGTGAAACCATTTTGTTCTCTATATTTTTTTGGAGTGAATTTTAATGATAAGAATACCATTGTTCCGAATATCAATATTTGTATTAGATCTTTTAATAAAAGGTTCATGTTGTCTGGTAGTTTTGAGTATATTAAAACTCCTGCTATTATTCCTAACAGGAACAAGAAGTTTATTTTACCCTCTATAATTAGCTTTTTGCCCTTCTTAATTTCTTCTTTTTTATTATGAACGTGTTCTTTTCTTAATAAAAGATGATCTATTATAAAGAACATAGTTATTAACACTACGTTGTTAAACAACCATGCAGGGAACAAGTTTAATGTCCAAAAGAAAGGCACTCCTTTTAGGAATCCTAGGAATAGTGGTGGGTCTCCGAATGGAGTTAAGCTTCCTCCTATATTGGCAACTATGAATATAAAAAATATTATAACGTGCGCCTTGTTCTTTCGTTCTTTGTTTAATCTTATAATCGGTCTTATTAGTAACATTGCTGCACCAGTGGTGCCTATTAAACT
>CAYPMK010000010.1:0-2841 GCA_964411885.1 uncultured Bdellovibrionales bacterium | reverse complement strand
TTTATGAGTGGGATTATTGCTATGCTTAATAGCATTAGTATGAATGGTACTCCTGCGTAATAAGGTAATTCAGTTATTGTTGATGCCAAATACATGAACACCAAACTAAGTATCGAGGTTATTATGATTGTCGTCTTCATTTTAACTCCTTTTGTTCTTTTATTTTGATCTCTATCTTTGTATCACCTTTCTTATTTATCACCACTATTGGTTGTTCTTGTTTTATGTCTAATTTTGAGAACAGTATATCTTCGTCTAAACTTATTAGACCCAGTTCTGAAATGTCGCTTATATCCCCAAAATCAGTTTTTTTGTTAATGTGATCTTTTAGTTGATAGTGTTTACCGTTGGTGTTTAATGTGAATATGTGTTTGCCAGTGTTGGCAACTCCATCAAGTATTGCAATTCGTTTAGTTCTGTTTATTTGTGTATATACAGCAAATCTTTCTTCTATTTCTGGGCCACTTATCCTGACTTTAAGTATTTGTGTAACTGCTTCGTCTTTAGGACTTATGGTAAGTTTTCTAAAATTGTGGGCGCAAGAGGACGTTAATATTAGTATAGGAATTATTATCTTATTTATTTTTTTCTTGAACAGAGACATCAAAACTCTCCAATGTCTTATTTATCTCTGTTCTCTTATCACTGTAATGCTCTGAATTCAACATTTCTGACAATACCTTTTTGAGCTTTAATTGACCCTCTTTATCATTAGTTTTTTTGTATAGAACAAGCAAATGATCGAATATCTCTTGCTCAAAAGCCTTGTCTTTTAAGGATGCCTTTAGTGCTGACTCAAGAAAACTTTTTGACCTTTTAAGATCACCCTTTTTATAAAGGACCCAGCCCATGCTATCCATTATGTAATAACTTTCAGGCATTATTTGTAACGCTTTCTTTATTAGCTTTTCTGCTTCTTCTATTTTTTCTGGTTTTTCTTCTGCGTAATAATAACCAACATAATTAAGTGCATCTACGTTATCAGGATTTATTTTTATTATTTGTTCCATTAAAGACAGGGCTTTCTTTTTTTGACCATAACCACTGTTCAATATTGCAAGATAATATAATATTCTTTCATCGTCTGGATGATGCAATAATGCCTCTTCTAGTGTTTTCATGGCTTCTCGTTTTTTTTCATGTTCCTCTTGCAACATGGCCTTTTGAAGAAGTCTTGAATAATTTGTAGGATCTAGGTCTAATTCTTCATCTATATATTTTATGGCTTTATCATAATATTTTTCTGATTTTACTCTATTTTTACCTTTGCTTGCTTCAATAATACTTAATTTAATTATCTCATCTTTTATTGCAGGGATCTTATCGCTAATGGATTCTAATTTTTTTATTGTTTCTTCTTTGTTATTTGAACTTTTGTAGATAGTTATAAGTCCATTTATGGCTGCTTGGTACGATGGATCTATTTCTAATGCTGCTGTATAGCACTTTTCAGCCATGTGTTTGTTGTGATCTAGTTGAAGTATAAGTCCAGCATAGAACCAAGGGAAAGGGTCGTTAGATACAACTTGTTTATATTCATCCAATACAGCTTGTGCTTCATCTATTTTACCCAATTTTATTAGCATGGCCGCCTTATAACTTGTCGCATCTCTGTTGTACGGATCTAGCTCTAAAACCCTAATAGATTCTTGCAGTGCATCTTTATATTTTTTTTCTGTTATTAATAGTTCAGTATTCATCATTAGCGCATTAACGTTCTCGGGATCCATTTCAATAGATTTTTTTAGTTGTTCTACAGCTATATCATGTTCACCATAAAGCTCATTTATTTCAGATATTCTCATTCTTAGGAAAGAGGAATCTCCACCCATTTTTATGGTTTTTTCAAAGTTATCCTTAGCGCTTTCTATGTCATCATTAAGAAGGGCCTTTTCTGCTAACATAAAGTAGTAATCTGCTCTTTCTTCTTCAACGGCACACAGGTCTGTCATGATGACAAACATTACTAACACAGCGATTTTCATGGTCTTACTTATCGGAAAATATACCAAGAACCTTTAGCCTTGACACCAGCGAGTATAAACAATAATAAATAGTAATGACATTGTTAGACCTCCTTCCGGGCAAGCCAGAATTAGTAGCACTAATACTAGTGTTGTCTGTAATATTCTATGAAGAGATCTATAAGGTGTTCAAGAGGCTCATAAAAAAATGAGTGAACGCATAATCAAAAGATATAGCAATAGAAAGCTTTATGATACCGAACTTAGCCGTTATGTAACGATAGAAGAAGTTGCAAATCATATTAGGGATGGGATATCTGTTAAAATAGTTGATAACAAAAGTGGAGAGGACATTACTGGTAGTACTTTGGCGTTAATAGTTCTTGAAGCAGAAAAAAAAAGCAGGAATAGAAGTAGTTCAAGTGTGCTTGAATCTGTGATAAAAACAGGAACGCTTAGTGATTTTATAGTCAGATCCAAAGATTCTGTTAAGACTGGGTTAGAGGAAGCAGAAAAATGGGTCAATCAAATAGTGGATGGCAATAGGGCTTTTTGGGACGATACAAAAAAGTATTTTGCAAAGAATAAAGATGCCGCAAAGTTCGAGGATTTTGGAGAAAGAATGGAGGAGTATTTTAAGGCTACCATAGAAAAAATGCGGCATGCAGCGAATATGGAAAGGGCCAAGCTTGAAAGAGAGATACTTGCTTTAAGACAACAGGTAAGGGAATTAGAAGATAAATTAAAGGTCTACGAGGATGAAAAAAGGAGGCAGCTAAATGGTGAATAAACTTTGTTTGTTTCTTTCGATTCTTTCTTTTGTTATTATCACTGAATGTTCTTTTGCAGACGAAGGCGACTTTGGTATTGGTGCAGA
>CAYPMK010000009.1:31100-41950 GCA_964411885.1 uncultured Bdellovibrionales bacterium | reverse complement strand
GGCTGACTGGCCTCGGTCCACAACAAAGTGGTCTCAGACAATATAGCGTCATAACTAGAGGCAAGTCCTATCACTTCCCAAACACCGTCTTTTTCACAATATAATGGACCACCAGAATCGCCCCATTCTATCCAGCTTTTTTGTCCTCTCTTTGTAGTATAAAGATAACCTGAACCCACTATTACTTTAGAAATCTCGCCTACACTTATCTCATTGTTCTTTTTTGAATAACCTGCAATCCTGCAGTTATTATATGTACCATCTTTCTTTAACTCAGCAGTTATTTTTGCCACATTTAGGGGTGAAGTATCACAATCAACCTTAACTTTAATTACTGCAAGATCAAGACTTGCCACCTTAGCAACTAGTGTTCTGTAATTTGTATCATTGACCTCGATAGGACTAAAGTTTTTAGCCGAATTAGAACTTAACTCGATCAAGCTTAAACCTTTTGTCGCAGATAGGTCTCTGTTTTTATCTAAACTAATCAAGGCAGCTTTTTCTTTTAGATATTGTTTGTTATACGACACCGTATATCCTGTTACTTTATACCTGTTGTAGCTAACTTTTTCATCTAAGCCTTTTGACGGACAAGAAATATTTTTAAGGATTGAGTCATGATAATAAACTTTGTCGCCGTTTTCGTTAATATCTAATGTCACTACACAGTGTGCTGCCGTTATGATCTTTAGATCAGCACCTGTTCTTTCCACAAGTACACTTGAACAAGGAAAATCAATATTACCTTTTTCCAAACCATCTTCAAGAACCTTACCTTTAAAATCCAGCCTGCATGCATAAGAGGGAAAAGCACTATCATTTTTTGCCTGTATTGACTTTCCTCCAACGCACCAAATTGAAGGGGATAATAAAACCAAGAACAGTAAAAATATTATATTATAAAGCATAAGACCTCCCTATATTATCACTTCAAAAGCTTTTCTTTACTCCTTTTGTGAACTTCTTGGATAATGGATCTTGCTATCTGTATCTTATCTTTTCTGTAGTGCAGGTAGTAAGGAACAACACAGCCACATTTAGAGCAATCAGCACCTGCTCCCATCATACACTTAGGTTTTATATTACCACCAGTATCTAAAGCAATACCGTGTGTTCTAAAAGAACATTTTGAAACGACCTTTTTCATGTTCTTAGGTAACATATTCAAGAAAACGTCGTCAGGCATGTCAATAACAGCACCGTATTTACTATTATGTTTTAGATCTAATATGTGTTTAACAACATCCTCTTTTTCTTTGTCTGACATAACAAGAGGATCATTTGGCTCACTTAAAGATGGAGTATAAAAGTCAAACATAACTTCGTTAACATTAGTATCATAAAGATCTTTAACAACAGATTCTATTTTATCCTTATTCATAGTGTTAACGCACATAGCGGCACTTATCTTTATATCTGGTGCATTACTTATATTCGTCATTATCGTCTTATAAAGGCCCTGCTTACCCCTAACTTCGTCATGTGTCTTTTCATCACCGTCTATAGATACGTGATAGTATATATTAGACCAAGACGGAAAAGGAATACTGCCGTTCGTAACTAAAAGGTTATGTAAGAAAAGTCCTTTGCACCTTTCTATAACGTCTTGCCTGAGCAGTGGTTCTCCCCCTACCCAAGTTGCACTATAGGTAAGTTTATAGTTTTTCTTTAATTCTTTTATTCTGTGTTCCCACGCTTCTGGGCTTAGTTCATCTGGAGATTTAGTTTTATAAAAATAACAGTGTTTACATCTAAGATTACATCTTTTTGTAACATCTATAGAAAAAAAGCTACCTTTAATAAAACCAACGCAAAAAAATGCCAATCTTGGCAAAAGAAAAGATTTAAGGAACGGTGAATGTATTCTTTTTTGTCTCATGGCTCGTGATAATAGCTCTAATAATTAATTCTCGTCAATATTTGAGTTCAGCAAAAAGCACAATACTTTGGGAATCATCCTTTAACGGACTTTTATTAAAATCTCCATAAACATTTAATATATTGAAATCATTAGATAACAGCACTCTTTTTAATTCTTCAAAAGAATACATCCTTAGGTCTATGCTTTTTGTAAAAAGGTCTTCTCCATCTAAAGAATAATATAAATTATAGTTAGCTATCTTGGTGATTGGATCAAAAATCACCGTATCTTCTATTACTAATATCTTTGCTTCAGGGTCATTATTATCAGCTCTTTTTAAAGCTCCGTCTGCATCTCTTTTAACATAAAAAGCATCAAACGGCATAAAATCATCTGGTCCCCTAGAAAGATCGTCGTCTAAAGGATTCATAACTTCCATTATAAACCCAGAACCTTGCTTCATGTGGGTTTTTAAATTATTAAAAAACTTATTTACATCTCCATCACTATGTATGTGCTGAAAGGCATTATATGGCATCAAGACTACGTCGAACTTTCTACCTAGATTAAGATCTATAAAATTAGTTTCAATAAATTCTATACCCAATCCATGAGATTTTTGTTCTGCCAATTTAAGCATCTTTTTATCTATATCAACCCCCGTAACATTAAATCCACACCTAGCTAATGGTGCAGATATACGGCCTGTACCACAACCTAATTCCAATATGTTTAAAGGTTTAGAGGACTTAAACATTTGACATTGTTCGATATAAAAAATGATATCATCCTTTCTTATATCGTATTCAAGGTCATAAAAAAGTGGATCGGAGTATATATTCAAGGACTGTCACTCACTCTTTTAGGTCAACTGTTACAGGTAATATCACCGTCGTAACACCATACTGTTGAAGATTTTTCTGTATCATGAAGGCTGTATCGTTATGAAGCATTTTATGATAGAAACGCTCTTCTTGAAAAGTAAGTTTACCGGCAAATACCGTAGATTTAGGAAACTCTCTAGCTGTATTTATACAAAGTTCAGTCGCTAGTTCTACTACATCAGTACCAGCAGAAAAACGATAATCTGCTGGCATACCAAGTTTTCTTGCATACTCAACATATTGTCTTAAGGCTTTTTTTACATTCTCCTCGTAAGCTACAAGTTCTTCGTGATTCTTAAAAGAACCAGAATCAACCGCGGCTACACCTACAAAAATAAAATTTTTGTATACCCAAGGAAAATTATCAAGTATTGACAGCATCGAGTGAACACCAAAACTATTAAAGCCACTAACAAGTTGTATAGCTGTTCTATCCTCTGGTTTAACTGCTTCTTTATTATACGGAAAACCAGATGGTGGAAATTCTATTATCTTCTCATTAAGTTTTTTTATTGCTTTAGAGACCTTGTTGTAGTGTTTTTTGATAAGATAGCAAATAATAACTACTATCGAAGTAAAAACAAGAGTCAACCATCCTCCAGCGCCAAATTTTTCATAACATGTTATTGCCAATATAGTAGTACATAGTAATAAACCTACTAAATGAATAAAAAGATGTGATCTCCACTCGGGTTTTGTTTTTCTATTAACAATAAAGAACTTACACATACCTAATTGAGAAAGAGAAAATGTAACAAAAACGTTTATGGAATACATTACTACTAGGGTGCCTATATGACCCCCAGTATATAGAAGTACGAGTATAGCAGCAAAACCCATCAGGAGCACACCATCACGCATTGTTAATCTTTCAGACAATGATGCAAATCTCTTTGGCAACCATCCATCTAAAGCCATGTTGGCCATAACCCTTGGACCATCTATAAAACCAGCTTGTGCAGCAACGGTCAAAAGGGCACCTTCAGAAAAAATGGTGATTAAAGCAAGCATTCCACCAAAAGCCCATGTCTCAAAAACTCGTCCAGACAACAAAGCATTCATGGTTTTTCCATGTTCAGGCTTTATGTCCCACAAAAGATAACAAAACAAAAGACCACCGGCAGTAATTGCAAGTGATAAAGACATATAAACCATGGTCCTTTTTGCAGTCTTAACTTTTGGTTCTTTCATTATTTGAAGACCATTAGATACAGCCTCTATACCAGTATATGTACCACCACCCATGGAATAAGCCTTAAAAAACAAAGCCATCATTCCAATAGTTCCTAAAGAAGCTAACCCACTATTGTAGTCTGCCTTTATTTCTCGAACGACTGAACCTATTTCTCCAGCATGACCTATAATGCCGTAACCAATTAGAAGAATGTGAGTAATTATAAAAACCACAAATACAGGTGCAAGAATATATATAGATTCTTTGACTCCCCTTATGTTCATTACAATCAACATTAAAACAAGAAACACTTGGAACATTAATTTATATTGGTGATATTCCATTGGAAGAAAACTAAAAATTGCATCACCACATGCTGCAATAGAAACTGTAATAGTAAGTATATAATCCACTATGAGTGCTGAACCAGAAACAACGCCTGCTTTTTTTCCAAGTGTTTGGGTTGCTACTACATAGCCTCCTCCGCCAGTAGGAAAGTACTCTATCATTTTGGAATAAGAGTAAGCTATTATGAATACAGTAAATGCTGTGGCAATAGCCAAAAGTACGGCCAAATAAGGATGATCAACTATAACTCTAAAGGCTTCTTCTGGACCGTAAGACGAAGATGAAAGCCCGTCAGCACCAAGACCTATCCATGCTAAAGTTGGTATAAGGGCAAGTTTATGAAATATATTAGGATCATGAACATCCTTTGGTTTACCAAAAATACTTTGTTTTATTGACGTTACGTCCATAACGAACGTATCTTAAAGTCTAAAAAGTATTTAAGTCAATTGAATGCTAGTGACTTATCAATAAAAACATTATAAAAATCATCACCAGAGAAGCAAAAATGAAAGATACTCAATTAAAAATACTTGAGTTCACAAGAAAAGAAGGACTCATAAAAAAAGGTGAAAAGATCCTTGTTGGAGTTTCTGGTGGAATAGATTCCGTAGTCCTTCTTTATACGTTGTGTGATCTTGCTATGCTTCTAGAGATGCCAATGCCCGTTGTTGCTCATGTTAACCATATGTTAAGAGGGAAAGAGTCTGATAGAGATGAAGAATTCGTTAAAGGACTTGCAGAAGATTTAAGGATACAGTTTGTGTCTGAACGTTTTGATATCAAAACTTTAGCGGATACAGAAAAAAGAAGTGTTCAGGAAACTGCAAGAAAATACCGCCTTAGATTTCTTGAACAAGCCGCAGAAAAAACAGGTTGCCAAAAAATAGCTACTGGCCACAACGAAGACGATCTTTCTGAGACAACTATAATGTGGATAACCAGAGGCGCTGGTTTAAAGGGTGCAAGTGGTATACTCCCAAAAAGAGGTAAATTCATCAGGCCTCTTCTTTGCTGTACAAGACAAGAAATAGCAAGATTAGCAGAAGAAAAAGGGTTGTTACATGTAGAGGATTCCTCTAATTCAAAAACAGACTACATAAGAAATATCTTCCGTCACGAGATAATACCTACAATAGAGCAAAAATGTTATCGCTCAGCAAAAAAGAACATCGCAAGGTTTGCAGGCCTTATCAAAGATGACATGGAATATTTGGAGCTCGTTGCTGGAGAAATAAGTGAAAGAATTATTTATCCTTTGAACCCTAAATTTGAGAGTACAGTTGATCTTCAAAAGATAGACACCTTACATACCGCTATAAAAAAACGTGTAATAAGGAATATGATAAGAGAAGTAGCTGGTAGCCTAGAAAATATTAGTAGCCAACACATAGATTCAATCATAGAGCTCTGCTCCAAAAAAGACGGTGGAAGAAGAAGAATAGACCTTCCCGGAGAATTAGAGGCCATAAAGACCTATTCAAAGCTAATGATACGACCATTGCTTAAAGGATATAAGAAAGATACCTTAGACCCAGAAAAAGAATATTTGGTAAATTACCCAGGTGAAACCCTTATAGAAGGACTTGAATTAAAAATAGACACAGAGCTCTTACCTGGTGGAAGATCTATAGAAAAATATCATTTTGATGATCCATATATAGCTTTTTTTAACTTTGATAGAATAACCTTACCACTAAAGCTAAGATTACCAAAACAGGGTGATACATTCATACCTTTTGGTAGCAGAGGAACAAAAAAAATAAGTGATTTTTTCATTGATAGTAAAATATCTGCAGATGAAAGATGGAACATACCTTTATTAACAGATCAGAATGCTAACATAATGTGGGTATGCGGACACAGGACCAGCGAGTTATATAGACTAGACTATAATGTTAAAAATGTACTTATGGTCAAGATAAGTTGGCTTTAAAATAATCTTTTAGTATATCCGAATGATCAAAACATATTTGTTTATTTCTTGAAAGTTCTTCTATCTCTGTTTGAGAACAAAGCTTTACGTTTTTTGCATCATCTCCTGCAAAAGGATCACTTTTTGCCTTTGCAGTAAAAATAACAGATACAGTATGGAATCTTGGATCTCTTTTTGGATTTGAATAAACACCAAATTGTTTTAGATCAAGTAATTCAGTATTTATTTCTTCCATCATTTCACGACGTACAGCAGTCTCAACACTCTCGCCAACGTCGACAAAGCCTCCGGGTAAAGCCCACCCATAAGGATGGTTCTTCCTTTCTATCAGCACTATCTGTTTTTTGTATTCTACGATCGCATCAACTGTAAGTTTTGGGGTTTGTATATCCATTACTTAGCGCCACCAGAATCCATAAGATATTCCACCATAAAAGAATCTAATTCACCATCAAGCACAGCATTAACGTTACCTTCTTCATAATCAGTTCTGTGATCCTTAACCATTTGATAAGGATGAAGCACATAAGAGCGTATTTGACTACCCCACTCTATTTTCTTCTTTTCAGCATTTGCCTTATCTGTTTTTTCTTGTCTTATTTCGAGTTCTCTTTCATATATTTTTGATTTTAGGACTTTCATAGCTGTAGCCCTATTCTTGTGTTGAGATCTGTCATTTTGACATTGTACAACTATGCCTGTGGGTATGTGAGTTATTCTAATAGCTGATTCTGTTTTATTTACGTGCTGACCACCAGCACCACCAGACCTATATGTATCTACCTTTAGATCTGCTTCATTTATATCAACATTGATATCGTCTTCTATTTGGGGGGAGGTATATACAGCGGCAAAAGAAGTATGTCTTCTGGCATTACTGTCAAAGGGGGATATCCTAACTACCCTATGTATGCCTATCTCTGCTTTTAAATAACCATAGGCATATTCACCATTCACAAGTATCGTTGCGCTCTTTATACCTGCTTCTTCACCGTCTTGATAATCAACAACTTCAAACTTATATCCTTTTCTTTCCATCCATCTTGTATACATCCTGAACAACATTTGTGCCCAATCTTGAGCATCTGTTCCACCAGCACCTGCATTAATTGTAAGGATGGCGCCTAAATGATCGAACTCTCCACCCAGCATTCTTCTAAATTCCATATCAGCCACGAGTTTTCCTACACCTACAGCTTCTTTAATTGCATCTGGCAACATACTCATGTCAGATTCAAGTTCTATTAACTCGCAAAGGCCGATACCATCATTTATCTTTGAATTAGTACTAGTCCATGCATCTATTAATCTTCTTAAGGATGAGCCTTCTTTATTAAGGTTTTGTGCCTTTTCCCTATCGTTCCAAATATTAGGATCAGAAAGTTCCTGTTCTATCTGTTTTAGACGTATTGCTTTATCATCAAGTAATAAAAGAGAATGAAGTTTTTTCATCCTTTCTTTATATTCTTGATAGGCTTGTTTTACTTCGTTTATATTCTCCACTTATAAAAGCTCCACTCTAAGTTTATTTATTATCTTTTCTTGCAAGTCAAACATCTTATCTGCGTCTTTCTTTTTAGCATTAAATTCATGATCGTAGCCTAAAAGATGTAGCACTCCATGAACAGAAAGCCTTAGGAGTTCTTCCTTAAAAGTAACCTCTTGTTCTTTAGCATTTTTTTTTGCAGTATCAACACTAATAATTATATCACCCAAAAACCCATTCTGTGTCTTGCAAATATCCAAGGGTATAAAACTAAGCACATCTGTTGCTGAATTCTTACCCCTAAAGGACTTGTTCAAGGTCTTAATTGTTCTATCACGTACTAAAGATAAGCTAATCGTGATTTTCTTTTTATTATAGCCTGCTGTCTGCAGTGTCTTTTTGATCGTCGTCATCAACAATTTTCTGGGTATATTTATCCCTTCTTCTGCGCTCATTATGATCTCCACCATTTCTATCCTCCGGAGTCTGCATTTCTGGGTACTCTATCCTGCTATGATGAAGTGCTATCAATATTTTTGTATATACATTGCTTATTATCTTAAGCCTCTTGAGAGTTATGTTGCTTTCATCGAATTGACCATCAGCGAATATATTATTTACTATGTTATCTACAGTGTTCTTTATTCTTGCTGGTGTTGGCTCCTCAAGTGTCCTACATGCCGCTTCACAAGAATCAGCTATCATTACAAGTACAGCTTCTCTACTCTTTGGTTTTGGACCCGGGTACCTGTAATCCATTTCATCAACTTCTTTATTTGCTTCCACCGCTTTTGCATAAAAGAATTTCATCATCGACGTGCCATGATGTTGTTCTACTATATCAACTATTGGTTTACCAAGATTATATTCTTTACCAAGCTTAACACCGTCTCTAACATGGGACACCAATATTCTAGAACTCATAGTAGGGTTAAGTTTATCGTGTGGGTTTGCTCCACCTTGTTGGTTCTCTATAAAGTACATGGCCTTACCCATTTTTCCTATATCATGATAATAAGAACCAACCCTAGCCAACAAGGAATTAGCCCCTATGGCATCTGCACCAGCGGCGGCAAGTTGGCCAACTATCATACTGTGATTATAGGTACCAGATGCTTTTATCAAAAGTTCTCTTAACAATGGATGATTAGTATTAGCAAACTCCAATAATTTTATATTGGTAGTATAATGAAAAGCATACTCGAATATAGGTATAACAGCTTCTGTAACAAAAGCACTGAGTATAGCGCTAAAAAATCCTGCTCCTGCGGAATAAACAAGATGATACCACTCAAAGTTTAAAGTATAGACCTTAGACAACATAACAACTGCTGCAAATAAGAATTGAAACAGCCCTGCTATAAGTCCTGCTCTTAACAAAGACGTTCTTTCTTCAAACTTGGTTAACGATACTATTGCTATAAAACTAGAGAGCATTACATAAGCGCCTATTGTAAAGTTACCATCAAGAACTATTCCAGCAACAATACCCGTTGTAACAGCATTAAGTGCTGCAAATTCTGAACTGATTATTATCCTCATTACAAAGGCCATAGAGATGAAAGGGAATAAAAGTATGAAAGTATCTACTGGGAAACCAGTAAAGTGATTAGCCAATATTGTAGATATGAATGCCCATACTTTTATCATAGATGCAAAAAAGATCGTGCTAAAACCAACAACGACCAAATCTTTAGGCCTTGGTTTGTAAATAAGAAAAGTTCTTGCATAGAAAACAACACTATATAGAGTAAGGAAGAATAAACAAAAATGTAATATGTAATAAATAAGGTTACTGTAGCCAGCATTAGCTTTCCTAAGCTGCTCAAGTATCAATAGTTGTTTTCTTTCTACTGGTTCTCCGTCACGTACGACTATCTCACCCCTATTTACCTTTATGATCACTTTTTCTACTCTATTACTTACACTAGCTCTTTCTCTTATGGTCTTATCTTTATTAAAAGTAAGATTGGACTGCAAAAGACTGCTTGCCATCCACATTATTGCTTTTTTCTCGCTGTCATTAAACTTTGATGATATCTCCGAGAATTTCTTTTCCATTTGTTCATATACAAAATCAATAGACTGTACCTGATTCATTATCTGTAACAGTCTTACTCTTTTAGAAGATCTTACAGATGAATTATCATAATGAGCTCTTGAAACATCTTGTATTACTATTTCTTCTGAACCTTCTTCTGATAATACTTCCTTATTATCCACAATATATCTATCTGGAATAGCGTTAAGAACATACGTGATCGCTTTTTCTATTCTCCATGAAAACTTATCTGTAAACAGCACTTTATATATAGTATCTTCTACTGGTCTACCTATGTATCCCTCAAATATCCTTCTACCGTAGGGGTCAGATGGGTTTTTTCTTAATGCTCTGAACGCATCGTGAAGCCTTTGTTTTTCTGTATTATAGAGCCCCGGATCAAAATCATATACAGGTGCTATGAATCTTTCAGCTTCTTTTATAGCCTTGTTAGTAGCTTCTTTGTCCTCAAATTCTAAAGACTGAGTAGCTTTAATGTTCCTTTCTGCAAATTCTCCAAGTTTATAAGTTTTGTATGGCTTATATAAAGTTAGATTAACTATTAATGAAAGCAGTAAAGAAATTAAAACTAAAAAAGAATACAGCCTAAGGCCGGGATATACAGACATGAAATCATCTATTTTATCAAAATATTTTTTCATGTTCTCTCTTTAAATAAAACACCGATAGTAATCCAGTAATATGCGATTAATACAACCCCTAACGTTAAAGAAAGTATTGTACTAACAGAACACAACAAGGTAAGGGCTGCATATATAGCCTGATATCCAAATATGTGCCACCTTATCCCTTTACTTGCATCTATACTATCCGTTATTGCTTTAAATGTATCTTTATATAAAGGTCTTAGTCCAACTATGAAATACGAGAACACAGAGATAGCAGCCCAATAGATTCCCGGTATCAAAAGTAAAATAAAACCAGCAACCATTACAGCCATTACAATTGCATCAAGACACAAAAAAGAAATAAAATTATTAAGGTTAATATATTTACCAAACTTACTAATACTAACTTTTTTGCCTTTCACACAATCTATCACTAATGGAACATAACCAGATAAAAAGATCACTCTTACCAACCACATTAATAAAAAAAG
>CAYPMK010000009.1:0-31000 GCA_964411885.1 uncultured Bdellovibrionales bacterium | reverse complement strand
AATGCCTTTCTGTTCTTGCAGATACTCTTTGGTTGTAACCTTTATCGCCTTTTATGGTTAAGTATTCATCTTCTTCTCCAACGAATAGCTGTTCACCATCTTTAAATACCAAGGCCATCCTTAAAACTTCATCAGCCTCTTTTGCTGGGTGTATTATAAGTTGTTTTAATATAACCTCTGGGACTTCTTTAAGGTCCTTTACGTTCTCGTCTGGGATAATTACTTCCTTAACTCCAGCCCTATATGCCGCCATTATCTTTTCTTTTAGACCACCTATAGGAAGCACGTGTCCTCTTATAGTTATTTCGCCTGTCATTGCAACATGGCGTTTTACAGGCCTCTTTGTTAAGGCAGATACTAGCGACGTAGCAATAGTAACACCTGCACTTGGACCATCCTTAGGTATTGCTGCCTCTGTTGCATGTATATGTATGTCTGTCTTTGAATAAAAATCTTTATCCAAACCAAGCTGACCAGCCCTACTCCTTACATAACTAATAGCGGCTTTAGCACTTTCCCTCATTACATCGCCAAGGTGTCCAGTAACCTCTACCATGCCTCTTCCTGATGTAACGGTAACTTCAACCACTAACATTTCTCCACCAACAGAGGTCCACGCCAATCCGTTAGTAGTACCTATCTGGTCTTCTCCGTCTATTACACCATATTTGTACCTTGGTGCCTCTATGAATTTTTCAACAAGATCTTCACTAAGCACGATCTTGTTCTTTTTACCCTTTGATTCCAATATTGCCCTTGCTGATTTTCTTACCAGTGTAGCAATCTCTCTTTCAAGGTTCCTCACTCCAGCCTCTTTTGTGTATCTTCTTATAACGAACAACAGGGCTTTATCTGGAAAGCTTACCTGATCTGCTCTTAATCCATTGGCTGCTACTTGTTTTGGTACAAGATAACGTTTTGCAATATTAAGTTTTTCCTCTTCTGTGTATGAAGAAAGTTCTATTAATTCCATTCTGTCCAACAACGGTGCTGGTATTGTATACATACTGTTAGCAGTAGTAATAAACATGGTCTTAGAAAGATCATAATCCAATTCAAGATAATGATCATTAAAAGCAACGTTCTGCTCTGGATCTAAAACTTCTAATAAAGCAGAAGCTGGATCTCCACGCTGATCACTGCTCATCTTGTCTATTTCATCTAAAAGGAATACAGGATTAACAGTACCAACTTTTTTCATGCCCTGTATTATTTTACCCGGTAATGCACCAACATAAGTACGTCTGTGTCCTCTTATTTCTGCCTCATCTCTAACTCCACCCAAAGACATTCTTACGAATTTTTTATTAACAGCTCTTGCTATAGAACGTGCCAAAGATGTTTTTCCTACTCCCGGAGGTCCTACAAGACAAAGTATTGGTCCTCTAAGATCACCAGCCATGGTCTTTATAGCAAGGTAATCTATTATCCTGTCCTTAACTTTAGTAAGACCATAATGATCTTCATCCAAAATCCTTTTTGCTTCTTCTATATCATTATTGTCGATAGAAGATTCTTCCCATGGAAGCCCTATTATCCAATCTATATAGTTCCTTATGACAGCACTCTCTGCACTCATAGGAGACATCATCTTCATTTTTTTAAGTTCTTTTTCTGCTCTTTCTCTGGCCTCCATTGGCATTCTCTTTTCTCGTATCTTGTTGGCAAGCTCTGTCACCTCGTCTTGTTCTTCTTCGCTGCCAAGTTCTTTTTGTATCGCGTTTATCTGTTCGTTAAGATAATATTCCTTTTGATTCTTCTCCATCTGTTGCTTTACTCTGCTTTTGATCTTCTTTTCAAGCTGGAGTATTTCCATTTCTGCCTGCATCATAGCAAGAAGTTCTTCTAATCTTTTTGATATTGAAGAATTAGATAATAATTTTTGTTTATCCTCTAGTTTTAAAGTAAGGTGTGCAGCTATAGTATCTGTAAGTCTTGAAGGATCGTTTATGCCAGATATAGTCATTAACATTTCTGGTGGGATCTTCTTATTAAGCCTTACATATCTTTCAAATTGGTTCTTTACAGCCTTAACCATAGCATCTAGTTGTTCTGTATCAGCGTCTTCTATATCTTCTACCTCTTGTGCTTCCACCATGAACAGTTCTGTATTAGCTTGTAGTTTATTTACTCTAACTCTTTTAATACCCTCTATTAATACTTTTACTGTACCATCTGGTAATCTTAATAATTGGATTATATTGCCTATAGTACCGACCTCTGAAAGATCTGCTTGTGTTGGTTCATTAACTTGTGGATCCCTTTGAGATACAAGTACTATGTCCAACCTTTTATTTATTGATTCCTCTAATGAACGAATGGACCTTTCTCGACCAACGAACAATGGTACAACCATGTACGGAAAAACCACCATGTCCCTTAAAGGTAACATCGGTAAAACCTTAACATTGGATGCAGACATAAGCCCCCCTCTTTAGCTGTTTTTTTAACAGGCGAGATCCTTGTCCTTCTCGCCACTCTCTTTATATATAATAACAGGTTTAACACCCTTTTCAACAACATCACTACTGATAACACATTTTGAAACATCCTTTTTGGAAGGTATCTCATACATAAGGTCCAACAAGGTCTTTTCCAATATAGCCCTCAACCCCCTTGCACCAGTACCTCTTGATATAGCCTGTTTTGCAACACTCTTAAGAGCATCATCTTCAAAAGCCAGCTCTACACCCTCATATTCAAAAAGTTTTTGATATTGTTTTGTAATAGCGTTCCTTGGTTTAACAAGTATGTCTACTAAAGCTTTTTCATCTAAAGAATCCACTGAACTTATCACTGGTATCCTGCCTACGAACTCTGGTATCATACCAAACTTCAATAGATCTTCTGGCTCTGCCATAGAAAGATAATTCTCTTTTGTTATATCGCTATTCTTTTTAACATCTGCTCCAAAACCCATTACCTTTTTTGCTATACGCCTTTCTACTATCTTATCCAATCCAACAAATGCACCACCACAAATGAACAAGATGTTCCTTGTATCAAGCTGTATATAATCCTGTTGTGGATGTTTTCTTCCACCTTTTGGTGGAACGTTGGCCTTAGTACCTTCTATTATCTTTAAAAGAGCTTGTTGAACACCCTCTCCACTTACATCTCTTGTTATAGAAGGATTGTCTCCGCCCTTTCGTGCTATTTTGTCTATTTCATCTATATACACTATTCCTCTTTTTGCCCTTTCTACGTCGTAATCAGCTGCTTGTAACAATCCTAATAGTATATTCTCTACATCTTCACCAACGTAACCAGCCTCTGTTAATGCAGTTGCGTCAGCAATAGTAAAAGGAACATTCAATATCTTGGCCAAAGTTTGAGCAAGGTATGTTTTGCCACTACCAGTAGGCCCTACTATCAAGACATTGCTTTTTTGTACTTCAACTCCATGCTCGTCTACAGAAATATTAGAATATATTCTTTTGTAGTGATTATGTACTGCCACAGACAGCGTCTTCTTTGCTTCATCCTGTCCAATTACATAAGTATCAAGTACTGCTTTTATCTCTGAAGGTTTTGGTACGCTAGATGGCCCTCCCGCAGAAACAGTTTTCTTCATTTTATCCCTTATAATGTCGTTACACATCTCTATGCATTCATCACAAATGAACACACCAGTACCGGCTATAAGTGTTTTAACGTCTTTTTGGCTTTTTCTACAAAAAGAACAAACTAGCTCAGTAAATCCCACGTTATTATTTTCCATTATTTTCCCTCGTTATGACCTTATCTATAATGCCGTAATCCAAAGCTTCTTGTGCAGACATAAAGAAATCCCTGTCGGTATCACGAGATATTGTCTTAATATCCTTGCCTGTATTATGAGAAAGTATCTTGTTTATATTCTCTCTGGTTCTAAGTATCTCTTTTGAATGTATTTCTATATCTGTTGCCTGACCATTAAAGCCACCTATTGGCTGATGTATCATTATCCTTGAGTTAGGCATTGCAAAACGTTTTCCTTTAGTTCCTCCAGCAAGTAAAAAAGCGCCCATACTTGATGCTTGACCAACACAATAGGTACAAACATCAGGCCTTATGTACTTCATCGTATCATATATTGCAAAACCAGCTGTAACAACGCCACCGGGTGAGTTTATGTACATATGTATGTCTTTTTCTGGAGCATCTGCTTCCAAAAACAGAAGCTGTGCTACTACAACATTAGCTACTACATCGTTTATCTCGCTACCGATGAATATTATACGATCTATCAGTAGTCTTGAATATATGTCATATTGTCTTTCACCTTTTGGTGTTTGTTCAATTACATAAGGCGTAGGAATGTAGCTCATCTACTTTGAGGCCTCCTTTTTTTCTGTTATCTTTGCCTGTCCCTGTATAAGTTCATATACCTTGTTCTCAATTATGCCCTTAGAAGCCGCTCTATACAAGCTATCCTTTCCATATTTTTCTTTCAGCTTATCAAGGGATAAACTCATATAACGTGCTGTAGCCTCTAATTCCTTCTCTAATTCTGCTTCTTCGGCTTTTATGGATTCTTTTTCTGCTATTGCATCAATTATGTAAGAAATACGGATCTCGTCTTCTGCAACCTTGCGTATCTCATCCATGTGCTTATCAAAAAATTCCTTTTTTTGTGATTCATTCAGGTTCTTTTGTGCATGATGTCCAAAAACATTATGTAGTGCTCTCTCCTGAACTTCTGGTACCTTTCTTTCTACTTCAAGTGCAGATACCTCAAACTTATTAGCCTCTATAAGTTTATCTATTACCTGCTTTCTTAAATGAGAATTTCTTGATTCGTTCTTTCTTGCTCTTATATTCTCTTTTATATTTGAGTAGAATTCATCCTTGGAATTACCAAGTTTTAGTTCCTTGACCATCTCGTCTGTAAGCTCTGGCAAGATCCTTTCCATGATCTTATTAAGCTTAACTTTAAAAGTAACTTCCTTACCCTTTATATCCTCTGCGTGATAATCATCTGGGTATTTAGTGCTTATATCTTTTTCAGAGCCAGATTTCATACCAGAAATACCTTTGCTTAGATCATCTATAATGGTCATTTTGTCGCCTATCTTACAAATGTAACCCTTCGCGCTAAGCTTTTCTTGTTTTTCTCCGTTTATATATCCATCAAAATCTATATCAACCCAGTCAGCATCGCTAACAGGTCTATCTTCCATAATTGTTTTCATGTCAGATCTACTCTCTAGAAAGCTGAGTACTATTTTTTCTACCTCTTCCTCTGTTGGTTCTGCATTAAAACTTTCAAGGTCTAAACCTTTATAGTTTTTTGGTTCAAAAACGGGCCTTACATCAAAGGTAGCCTCAAAAACCAATGGCTCGCCTTCTTTGAAATTAATGTCAGACACCCTAGGATAACTAACAAGCTCTAATTTATTTTGTTGAACGACTTGAGCGCAAGCCTCATTTATAAGTTTCTCTGTAACATCATATTTTATTGTTTCATCATAATGTTTTCGTACAACAGCCTCTGGGGCTTTTCCTTTTCTATAGCCCTTTATGTTTGCTGTTTTAAGTACAGAAGAAAAAGCTTCATTGATACGATTTTGGACCATAGTATAAGGTATTTCAATCTTTGCCTTTTTTGATACACTAGAAAGGTCCGAAAGTTTGTAGTTCAGGTTTTCCATTGTTGATATCTATCCTCCAAATTTGTGATAATACTGCCATTGCCATTGACAGAAGCAATATTATTAGCACCTTTGGATGTCTTTGTCCAATTTAAGAACCGCTATAATACACAGGTATTATGGCAAAAGCCCGTTTAAGTTCACTCTTACTTGGTGGATCAAAATAATTAAAGATAACAACTGTCTGGCTTAGGTCTTTGGAATTTAAGACCTCTGGTGAAAGCTTGTTCAATTCATAGGCCATTCTTGGATTATCTTTATATGGATCATAGTTAAGACACAAAACACTAGTTGCTTTAGAAAGGGCCTCTACGCCACAAACATTAAGGTCACTGATGTCTATAGTCCTGTTCGATATTTTCCCTTTATAATGTTCTTTACCCCAACGACCAATTGAACATATTGGTGTATCATACGACCTAGCCCTAATTACAACTCCTTCGTTATCTAAAGTACAAAGCAACTTACACTTAAGTATGCATCGGTCACATTCCCTTATTTCTTCTTTTAGATTCTCTCTTTTAAAGTCGCTAATATGTTCCACCAAAGCACCCGTAGGACAAGAATCTATACACATACCACAAAGTATACAAGTGGAGCTATCCATGTCTGATTTTGGTGCACTTGCTATTTTTGAGTCAAAGCCTCTCCCCATGAAAGAAATTGCCTTAACTCCGGCGACTTTATCACACACCCTTACACAAGTTCCACACTTTATACATTTAGAGGCTTCATAAGTAAAAAGTCTAATACTATCGTCTATAAAATGTTTTTCCCCACCAGTTGAATCATTTACTTTGAACTTGTGTGGTTGTGCTTTGTATTCCAAAGAAAGTTCTCTTAATGAACAATCCTGTATAGAAGAACAGCCACAATCAAGACATCTTTGAGCTTCTTTTCTACAAGTAAGATCTGTAAACCCAAGTTCAGCCTCATGGAAGTCCTTTATCCTTTCTTGTGGTAATCTATGAATAGCCTCTTGTGAGTTAACTCTAGAATATGAATTTAATTCCTTAACAAGTATTCCTTTCTGTCTTTCTGAATAAAAAGCAAGTTCATCAGTAGATTTGCAAAAAGACATTGCAAGTTTTCTTCCATCATATACAGCCTCTATAACACTAGTTGCCCCATTTTTTGCATCACCACATAAAAGAACTTTCTCATCTATAGCGAACTCATTAGCTGCTTTTTGTCCTATTGCATATACAAGTACATCAAAGTCTTTTTCAACTTTAACACCGGTCTCACATATCTTTTTTCTACCTGAACTATCAAGTTCACAAGAAAGCTCCATAACTCCAAAGCTTATTTTTTTATCTTTAAGTTCTATAGGTGCTAAAAGCTCATACAACTTAATACCTTCTTTTAATGCATCCTCTACCTCTATATTTTGTGCGGGCATTTGCTGACGTGTTCTTCTATAACAAAGACTAACATCACTAAATCCAAGTCTTAATAATGTCCTTGCAGAATCTATTGCACTATTACCACCACCTATTACGACGGCTTTTTTGCCATGGATATTTATATTACCTGTGCTTACAAGTTTTAAAAAAGATAAGGCAGAAAATACATTCTCATAATTAGCCTCTCCAAGACCAAGGTCTGATTCTTTCCATGTTCCTGTGCTAACAACGATTTTATGGTATTCCCTTTTCAGATCAACGAGCATCGATTCATCTACGTTAATCTTTGTCTTATATTCTATACCCAACCTTAATATAGAAGCTATCTCTCTATCAAGAACAGCTCTAGGCAATCTATATTCAGGAATAGAATATCTTAACATACCCCCAAGCTCAGACTCTTTTTCGTAAATAACAGGATAGTGTCCATTCATTTTAAGATAGTATGCACAAGAAAGACCTGCGGGACCACTTCCTATTATTGCTATTTTTTTAGGTTCTTTATCCTTTTTTACCAATTTCTTTTCTATTTCAAAAAGTTCTTTATCTAATCTCTCGTATACAGTGTCCCCAATTATTCTTTTTATAAGCCTTATTGCAAGAGAAGATTCTAAATGTGTTCTTGAACAATCTTTTTCACAAAAAGCAGGACATACTCTACCAACAACACTTACAAAAGGATTCTTCTCCCTTATTCTAATGAATCCGTCAAGGTCGCTGGAGTTCTTTGCAAGTATTATATAGTCCCTAACATCTATCCCTGCAGGACAACTTGTCTTACATGGACTAAAACAATCTGCATCATGTTCAGATAATAAAAGGTCTAAAGCAAGTTTTCTATATTTTATTACTTCTTCATCCTTAGTTGATATTTCCATGCCATCTACCACGCTGGCAGAACAAGATGGTAAAAAACGTCCTGTTTTTATATCTTTAACTATACAAACAAAACAAGAAGTATAGTGAGGAAATCTCTTATCATAACAAAGAGAAGGTATCTTTATGCCGTTCTTTTCTGCAAGCTCCATAATGGTACAAGCAGATGAGAACTCTATTTTCTTACCATCTATTATAACGAACATCCTCTACCCCTTTAACACCGAAGAGAATTTACAGACCTTATAACACCTTCCACAACTTATACATTTTGAATTATCAATGCGGCAGACCTTTTTACCATCTGCTCTTTTGGTTTCAACTATTGCTGATACTGGACATTCTTTTTTACACAACATGCAAGCAACACATTTTTGTTCGTCTATTGAATATTTTATTAAAGCAGAACAGACCCCTGCAGTACATTTCTTGTCTTTTATATGTGAATGATATTCATCTATAAAATATCTTAATGTAGTAATAACCGGATTAGGTGCTGTTTGCCCCAGCCCACACAAAGACAACTTGCTTACTGCATCGCTTAACTCATACAATCTCTCAAGATGCTCATGATTAGATTTTCCATTAACTATGTCTTCTAGTGTTTCTAGCATCCTTTTTGTACCAATACGACAAAAAGTACACTTGCCACAGGATTCTTTAGTCGTAAAAGATAAAAAGAACCTAGCTATATCCACCATACAAGAACTTTCATCCATTACTACAAGGCCACCAGATCCAACTATTGCTCCACTTTGTTTTAATTCTTCATAGTCTATTCGTAGATCAAGTAAAGAGGCAGGGAGACAACCTCCACTTGGACCACCTATCTGAACTGCTTTAAAATCTTTATCATTCTGTATTCCCTTCCCTACGTCGAATATAAGCTCCCTTAAGCTCATGCCAAAAGGTATTTCTACCAATCCACCTCTTTTTATTTTACCTGCTAGAGCAAAAACTTTAGTGCCTTTACTATTTGCATATCCTATTTTTTCGTACTCGGACGGGTTATTCATTATCCATGGAACTGCTGCAAGTGTTTCAACATTATTTATTATAGTTGGCTTTCCCCAAAGACCACTTTCTACAGGATATGGTGGTCTAAAACGTGGCATTCCACGTTTACCTTCTATAGACGCTATGAGTGCTGTCTCTTCTCCACAAACAAAAGCCCCTGCACCTTCTCTTATTTCAACTGGGACATAAAGAACATCTTTATCATTTGCATCTTTTATTGCCTTATTCAATGTTTTAAGTGCCAAAGGATATTCTGCTCTAACATATATAAAACATTTTGTTGCACCTGTTGCATATGCGGCTATTTGTAGTCCTTCTATCACGCTGTGAGGATCTCCCTCAAGAACGGATCTATCCATGAAAGCACCGGGATCCCCTTCATCACCATTACATATTACATATTTCTCGTCTGATATTTTTTCCATGAGCATACGCCATTTTTTTGCTGTAGGAAAACCAGCACCACCTCTACCTCTAAGTCCACTCTTCTCTAATACATCCAAAACTTGTTCTTTGCTTATCTTAGTACTCTTGCACCTAGACAAAAAAGAATAACCACCAACTGAAATATAATCATCTATATTCATTGGGTCTATCCATCCAGCGTTCCTAAGAACTATCCTTTTCTGACCTTTGAACAAATCACTAAACAGACCTTGTTTTGATCCATCATAGATGACCCTTGAAATAAGATTATTATCTACGTCTTTACCAGCACATATGGATTGGATACTTTCTTTATCTTTCTGTGTATCTGTAAGATATGAAAACCCTATAACTCTTTCATCTATGCATATGAATGCAGTAGGTTCAAGGGCACAAAGTCCCATACAAGAAGTGGCTTTTACTTCTACATCCTTTAGTGTCATTAAAGAATCTAACACCTTTTGTGAGCCAGAAGAAATTCCACAAGTACCCATGTTAACGATTATTTTTGCTAAGCTCATTTATAAGACTCCAGTATCTTAGAAAGTTTCTCTCTATTTACTTTACCAAAAACATCTTTATTTATCATTACCGCTGGAGCCAAAGAACAACAACCAAGACAAGCAACCTCTTCTAAAGTAAAACGAAGATCTTTCGTAGTATCTTCTCCATCTAAAAGGCCTAAAAGTTCCCGAACTTCTTTTACAAGTTCTAAAGAACCAGAGACATGACAAGCAGTACCTCTACAGACTTTTATAGTATGTTTACCAAGTGGTTTTAATCTGAACTGAGAATAAAAGGTAATAACCCCATATATCTCTGATTCGGCTATATTGAATTCCTGTGAGATCCTTTTTACTTCACTTTTGCTGACATAACCAAATTTTGCCTGTGCATCTTGGAGCTGTTTTATAAGTCCACCATATTCGCCAATATCCTTCATAAAAGCTCCAAATTTTTTAATGTCTTCCATGACCTTCTTGCAAAGAAAGGAAGTTCTTTAGATGATGAAAGATAATCTATGGTCTTTTTGTCTGAGGGATATCCACTACCAAAATCACCGTGCACACATTTTAACTCATCTATTATCTCGTCTCTAACTACCTTTGCAAGGACACTGGCACAAGAGACAACAGGATATATATCATCGGCTTTGAAACTACAATTTATGTTAATATCTTTTCCGACTAATGTTGTTAATTTAGACAAAAACTTTTTAGGTTCTAATGGGGAATCAACATAAACATCAGCGATACCATTATAAGAAGATATTATCCTCCCAAACATCTCGCTTTCTAGCTCATTTAAACCACCCTCTTGAACATATCTATCAATTTCATCTGGCCATCTTACATCAATAAAATACCAATCCGCTTCATGCTCTATCAGATCAAAGAACATGGTCCTTTTTTTTACGCTAAGCTTTTTAGAATCCTTAACACCAATTATTTTTATCTTTTCACAAACATCTTTTGACAAGACAACACCTGCAGCTACAAGTGGTCCAAGAATAGGCCCCCTGCCAGCCTCATCTATGCCCATCAAGTAAGTAGATTTATCCATATAATAAAATTATTTCAATTTATCTTCAATGTCATCAAGAATGTGCTATAAAGCACTATATGACTCTTTACTATATCTCTGATCGGATAGTACCAAGACTATACTCTGAATATGGATACGTAAGGCAACTCGCCTATGAAATAAGTTCAAGATATGGTTCAGATGAAAAGTTCAAGGTTATGATATTCAGCCAATATAATACAGCCAAAAGGTTACAAAGAGAATTTGAACTGGAAAGTGATAAAGTTGCACATGGAAAAACACCTAAGCTCATAAGTAGCATGATATACCGTCATGTAAAAATACCGATAAGGACTTTTGAGGAGAATAGCATCGTGCACACATTTAGTTCTCCTTCAATTAAAACTCTTCACAAAGTTAAACGTGTTTTTGAGCCTATATCTATAAAAAAATATATAGCCCCACACTTGTTTAGATCTACAGGAAAATTCTTTTCATCTATAAAAGATATATCAAGATGCAATGCAGTAATAGCTCATAACGAATATATGTCTGAACAAATAAGTTCCAAACTATTCATTGATAATGAACTAATAAGGATCATTCCACGAGCGGTAGACGTAAAAGTAGACAATGGGTATATTTCTTCCATAAAATTACCTGAAAAATATATATTATTCTCTGGCAGGATAGAAAGATACAAAAACCTAGAAAGACTTGTCAGCGCATTCACTAAGACAGCTTCAAAAGACCTAAGTATTGTGTTCACCGGCGATTCTCAAGATAAAGCATATTTTATGAAATTAAAGAAATTTGGAGAACAACTTTTAGGTGAAAGGATAACTTTCACTGGCTATGTAGATAAAAAAGACCTTTGGTATATAATGAAAAACGCAACGTTGTTCTGTGAACCATCATATGTAAATGATTTTCCAGAAAGTATTATAGAAGCACAGGCTCTTGGAACACCAGTCATAGCATCCAATATTGAACCACACAAAGAGACCTGTAAAGAAACAGTACTTTATTTCAATCCATCCTGTGATGAATCTATACAAGAAATGTTATCAATAGTTGACGACAAAAAAACGCTGGAATCCCTTTCTAAAAAAGGCAAAAGTAATTCTAACCTCTTCAAGTGGGATAATATAGCCCCTCTATATAGAGATCTTTATATGTCACTTTGATTCTTCGGCCTTAGCCTCTTTCTTCTTTTTTGTTTCTTCTAGAACTTTTTCCTCTACGTTCCTTGGCATAGGACTGTAATTATGGAATTCCATAGAATAGTTAGCTCTACCACTGGATAAAGACCTTAACACTGTTGCATAGCCGAACATCTCCATAAGTGGAACGAATCCATTTAATTTTTGAGAACCTTTTCTGAACCTTCTCATGTTGTCTATACGGCCTCTTCTTCTGTTTATGTCTGCAATAACATCGCCCATATAATCATCTGGAGTATTAACTTCTATCTTCATTATAGGCTCTAAAAGAATTGGCGTAGCTTTCATTACAGCTTCTTTAAATCCCATTATCGTACATATCTTGAATGCCATTTCACTTGAGTCTACAGCATGGTAACTTCCATCCACTAAAACATACTTAACGTTCATCATAGGGAAGCCTGCATAAACACCCTTGGTTATAGCCTCTTGGAATCCCTTGTTAACAGCTGGGATAAATTCTCTTGGTATGCTGCCACCTTTGATGTGGTCAACAAACTCTATGCCAGCAGGATTTGGTTCTATCCTGAACACAACGTGACCATACTGTCCTTTACCACCAGTTTGTTTCTTATATTTATATTCATGTTCAACTTCTGCATTTATCGTTTCTCTAAAAGCAACTGCCGGAGCACCGACTATAACATCAACTCCGTGTTCGCTCTTAAGTCTGTCAACAATTACCTCAAGATGTAGTTCTCCCATACCAGAAATAAGCGTTTCTTCTGTATCTTCGTCGTGGCGAACCCTAAAGGAAGGATCCTCCAAAGACAATTTGTGAAGTGCAATAGAAAGTTTGTCTCTTTCTTTTGCTGAAGGTACATCTATCTTCATGTCGATAACTGTTTCTGGACAATGTATTTGTTCAAGCATTATTGGATGATCTTCTGAGCAAAGAGTGTCTCCAGTTGTAGTATATTTCATACCAACTAAAGCAGCTATGTCTCCTGCTTTAAGGACGTCTACTTCAACCCTATCCTTTGCATGTATCCTTAATATTCTAGATACTCTTTCTTTTTTGCCCTTTCTTGAATTAAGCACATAACTACCAGAAGCAAGTTCTCCAGAATAAACCCTTATAAAAGTTTGCTGACCTACGTAGTTGTCATTTATTATCTTAAAAGCTAACGCTGCGAATGGTTCTTTTGTTGTAGGTTTCCTTGATATAGCATTTTCTGGATTATTAACGTCATGACCTACCACAACACCTCTGTCTATTGGTGATGGTAAATAATCAACAACTGCATCTAACAATAGCCTAACGCCCTTGTTCTTAAAAGAGCTTCCACAGAATACTGGCGTTATAAGTATATTATGCACAGCGTGTCTTGTTGCTTTCTTTATTTCCTCTGTAGTAACTTCTTCTCCATTAAGATATTTTTCCATTATTACTTCATCAAAATCTGCAAGTTTTTCTACCATTTTTGTTCTTGCAGCTTTAGCTTGTTCCATCATATCTGCTGGTATATCTGTATATTTAACGTCGAGTTTATCGTAGTAAATAGCTTTCATTTCAACTACATCAATTATGCCATTAAAATCTTCTTCTTTACCTATTGGCAATTGATAAGCGACAGGGTTAGCATCCAATATTTCGTCCATCATCTTTACGGTAGTTTCAAGATCTGCACCTTGCCTATCCATCTTATTAACGAAAGCTATCCTTGGAACCTTATATTTATCTGCCTGATGCCAAACTGTTTCACTCTGTGGTTCTACACCACCAACAGAACAAAATAACATCACTATACCGTCTAGTACTCTAAGTGATCTTTCTACTTCCAAAGTAAAATCTATGTGGCCGGGAGTATCTATAAGGTTTATTTGATGACCCTTCCAGCTAGAAGTTATCGCAGCAGAGGTAATAGTAATACCTCTTTCTTGCTCCTGTTTCATAAAGTCCATAACAGCCTGACCATCATGAACTTCACCGATCTTATGAGTCACACCAGCAAAGAACAATATTCTTTCTGATGTTGTGGTCTTACCAGCATCAATGTGTGCAACAATACCAATGTTCCTGATCTTTTGAATAAACGCCTGATCCATAAAAAACTAATCCTCCATTAAAATTAAGCCATATGCTTTTATGCTTTTATGACAAAGAATTCAAGTTATTTTTAGGGTTTAACCCAATAAGACAGTAGTTCTTTAGTTCTTCCTTCTGGTATTTGAAAAAACTTGCCCTGTGCCTCTGCAATTATTTCTCCATCACTATCCATAAGTACAGCCTTAGCATACTCTATTTTTCTTACTCTAGAACCCGGTTCTCTTTGTGACGTTGCCAAAACTTTAAGTTCTTGGCTAACTGGAGCTGGTTTCTTAAAGTTAACCGTAAGTTCAGATGTAACATAAAGTTTTTGTGTACTGTTGTAAAGTGCCCAGTCCATTGCATCGTCAAGCACAGCACTTATTATGCCGCCATGCATCATGCCTTTAAAACCTATTAAATGGTCTGCCGCTTTAAAACTTGCAGACACATTAAGTTCATCTATTGCTTCAAAACAAAGTTTTAACCCAAAAGGATTGTCCCTTCCACAAATAAAACAAGTAAGGTCCCTTGGTAAAGTTCTCTTCATTTATAATGACCCTCGTTCCTTTAGGACCTCTGTGTAAACAGTCAAAACTCTTTCTGCCATCTTTTTAACTGTGAATTCTTTAGCCCTTTCAAGTCCCATCTGAACGTTTCTATTCCTCAATACATCGTCGTTAAGTATCATCTTAATAGCTCCAGCAATAGCATTCGTATCCCAAGGGTCCACTTCTACAGCGCAGCCCGCAGAAACCTCTGGCAAAGACGACACATTAGAGGTTATTACCGGAACTCCACTTGCAAAAGCCTCTATCATTGGAAGCCCAAAGCCCTCTATAAAACTCATAAAAAGGAATAAACTAGCTCCTTTGTAGAGATATAAAAGATCTATATCTGGTACAGAACCAAGACAGATAACATTAGATGGTTTTAACTCGCTCTCACAATAGCGTTTTATGTGATCCCATTCAAGAGCAAGGACTAAAGGAATATTAACTCCTGATTTTAAATATGCCTCTATGGTTCCAGCAAGATTACGATGTACATCGTGACTACCAACATAAAGTATATATTTCTCTGGCAACATGTATTTAGCACTAACTTCTTTTACTCTAACTGGATCTATAGGCATAAAATATCTATCCTGTATGCCGTTATAAATAACGTCTATATGATCTTTTCTAACATTCAGAGAGTTAGATATTTCTTGTTTAGAATATTCAGAAACAGTTAATACTCTATCTGAACGTCTACACGCTCTTTTTATTGCATGCTTATAGAAAAATTTTCTCAGATAGTTCTTTTCTTGTTTAAGCCTTATAAGATCATGTATCGTTATAAAATAAGGAACACTAGATCTTGGTATTATTGGAGAAAAAAATGGGTTATGAAATATGTCTGGTTTTAACATATTTATTATCCTTGGCACTTCCCTATATTCGCTGATTGACAGAAATTCCGACTTTGCCCAAACAATATCTACCTTATCCCCAAAATACTCAAAAGCATCTTTTGAATTCAGTATAACAGTATATTTGTTTTTTGGAGCGACCTGATTAAGTCCATTAAGTAGATTAATAAGATGCCTTGCTACGCCGGTCATCCTAGACCCTATCATTCTTCCATCAAAAACTATGTGATAATGATCTTTCATTATTTAAACCATGCTCTCTTTTTCTTGAGACACATTAATATCGCAATTAAGTATCCAGTCATGGACTTTACCAGTTATAATTGAATTGGCAAGAGCGTAGGCATCACCCGGAGCACACATATACCCATGTCCTTGATGTGCAATATTATGCCAAAAACCTTTTATCTTTGTAGGACCTATTATGGCTATCCCATTTTTTCTACCGACGTAATGATGTGCATAACTTCTTACTATGCCTACATTTTTCAAATTAGGCTGACACAATAATATGGATTGAGCCATCCTTGATAAACAATAAACATCACTATAAGTGTTGTAACCATATAGAGGTTGTGAAGGAGTGAAACAAGCCACAAGCTCTCCTTCTTTGGCTCCAGTACCTTCCATCCTCTTTTGTTGCCAATAACCACTAAGCTCAGGGTGGTAGTTCACAACAAGAGGATCAAGCCACATTGGCATTTTTTCTGTTATTAAACTTTCATGTCTATCTATAAAAACAGTAGAACCAAGATCTATGCCCGCCATTCTTGATACCCTAACAGCATAAGATCCTGCCGCATTAACTATATGTTCAGCTTCTATTCTTATACCAGAAGCACACATACACCCTTTAACTACGTCATTCTCTACATATATATCTACCACTTCTGTATCTGTAATAAACTCAACACCCATTCTTTTTGCATCTTCTGCTATATGATATGCAGAAATAAAAGGATTTGCTCCTCCAGCCTCTGGAAACAGAACCGCTCCAACAACATTATTCTTATCAAGCCCGGGCAACCACTTGGACATTAAATTAACATCACTAGTGAACTGATATTTAACTCCCTCTTTATCCCAAAGCTTAAGTGCAGAGTTAAAACTATCGTAAGTTTTATTATCGTAAGCAAGGTATACATAACCGCCCTCATACCATCCAACAGGTTTACCAATAATCTTTTCTGCATTCTTATAAAAATCTAAACCATATTTTGCACGATGTATCTTTGCAGCTTCTGAAAATCCCGTTCTTATCCCTCCAAGCGCCGCTCCACTAGCCCCAGAGGCAAGGAATTCTTTTTCTACGACTACAATACCATCCCAACCAGCCTTTGCTAATTGCCATGCGGTACATATTCCGTTTATCCCACCACCAATTATTACTATCTTCTTTTTAACAGTACCCTTCTCCGTAACGTATGGACTCCTAAAGGTGTCCAGTATTTCCAAAGGAACAGTCCTTTGTTTTTCTATCTTCTCAAATCTTTCCAGTTCTTGTTTACTAAATCTTAACCTTGCAGCCTCTCCAAGACTTATTCTCTTAGTTGGTGCTCTAAAGATAGTTCTTCTATTAAGTTTAACATCAAGTATATCTTGTCCTTCTTTTTTTGCATATTTCTTTAACATGTTCTCTACAATGCTTCTACATTGATTGCCTCTGCAAGGACCCATACCAAGACGAGTAATTCTTTTTATCTCGTTGACGGTCGTATAGCCTCTTCTTATAAGATCTATAATAGTATCTTCTGTTATTTCTTCACATCTACAAACATAGGCTGGTTGTTTTTGTGTATCACTGACTTTTTCAAAATTTACTACAGGTTCTAATCTAGCAGATCTTACATTAAAAACATCTTGTTTAGGAACTTCGAGTTCCAACAGTAACCCCTTGCTTCCAATAACAAAACCCTCACAAACATGAGCCCCATTCTTGTCTAAAAGTTCCACTTGTGAACCTTTTTTAATATTAGAACAGAATTCAAAAGGTATGGTTATTTTAGACGTGGTATCTGAATAATTATACTGGATCAACAATATCGCTCTACCCGGGCAAGCACTTAAACATTTACCACAGCCTATACATTTTGATGGATCATAATCTGGTTGTTGATTTATTTTTTCACCAACAACTATTGCGCCAACAGGACATGATTTCTCACATGGATTACAAGGTATATCCTGAGGACACTCTATTATAGCCTTTGATTCTTTCCCTTTAAAATCTGAGGAGCTTATTTTTTGTTTAAAAGATCTTGGAATAAAATCAGTAGAAATGCCCTCTCCAATAAGTTTCTTTTTCCCTATTCCAAGACGAGAACCAAAACTACCACTCTGTATATTGTCTAAAAGAGCAAAAGCTTTTTGTGATTCTTGCCTAAAATTTGGATGTGGATAGCCAAGATCAAGACTCGCTTTTAGTCCCGCAAGTTTTCCTTCTAGCCTTGCAATACTTGCTTCTCCTATGGAAGCACAATCACCAGCAACGTAGATATCTGGGTTGGATGTATTATAAAATTTATCAAAATAAGGAACTTCTCCAAGTTCAGGTATATATTTGAACTCACAACCAGCCTGCCATAATAATTCATTTAAAGGATTAAGCCCTACGGCCATACAGATCGTGTCACATTCCACTTGCTTTTCTGATCCCTTTATAACGTTCCAATGCTCGTCTAATTTTGCTATTACAGCACCTGCTAGTTTTTCACCAGTATCGTCTGGTATAGCCTTTATTATTGTATAAGAAGCAAGCATTGGAACACCAAGTGCGGCAACCTTATCTACATGCACCTGATAAGCACCAAAACTTTTTTGAGCCTCTATCACAGCCACAAGTTCAGAACCTGCCTGAAGCAACTGATAGGCAACTATAACACCTATGTTACCTCCACCAACCATAAGGACCTTATTCCCCGGTCTTACTCCATAAAGGTTCATAAAAGTTTGTGCGCCACCTGCACCAATTATTCCCGGCAGATAGTTACCTTCGAACACGAGGTTCTTTTCCATGGCCCCTGTACAAACTATTATCTTTTTTGCGGTCATAAAGTTAAGCTTATCGTCATCTTTAAAAGCAATTATGTTCTGTGGATAAAGACCTACTACAGTCGAATTAAGTCTTACCGTTATATTGGTTTTTGATATCCTTTCATTAAGTTCTTCTGCTATTTTAAAACCTCTTTTAGAAGCTCCAAGTTCTTCGTTACCAAAAAAAGCATGTGTTTGCAGAGCAAGCTGTCCACCTATATATTTTTTATCGTCTAGGATAACCACACTCTTAACACCTGCTTCACTAACCATAAGGGCCGCTTCCATACCAGCAGGTCCGGCACCTATTACGGCCACGTCGTAAACTGGATGTTCTTGGTTAACGGCTAGTTTTTCTAGCTCTGGTGCAAGACTTCTTCTTGGTAACTTTTTGAAAACTTCAACGTCAAGGTCAGTTCCCTGATACCTAACGTCCATGCCTTCTTCTAACATTGTTACACAGGTCATGGTGTTGGGATTACCATTGACCGTCATCATGCAATTGCCACAACGTCCCTGCATACAAAAAGGTCCTAGCGGTTTGTTGTGTTTAGGACTATGTCGCGTCTTCAAAACACCATTGGCCCTGAGAGCAGAAATGATCGGTTCACCCTCTACTCCATAAAGTTCCTTTCCATTAAATATGAATTTAACTTTTTTGTTATCCTTAATATCTATTACTGGATGTTCTTTTATTCTCATAAGTGAGATATTATGATATCAATAAACTATGGTCAACAGGTCAGCAATAGTAGCGGGACGTTTTTATCCAAAAGGTAAAGATGAGCTTTTAAAAGAACTCTCTACCCTTGTAAGAAAAGGTGTTCAAGTCCATGATAACGTTCTTGCAGTAATAGCACCACACGCAGGATACATGTATTCTGGTAAAACTGCTGGGTTAGTATATTCATCCATAAAAATACCAAACACAGTCATCATATTAAGCCCTAACCACACGGGGCTTGGTTATCCAATAAGCATAGATCCAAGTGAAAAATGGGAAACACCTTTAGGTTGGGTAGAAGCAGATCTTGAATTCATAGAGAAACTAAAAAAGGAACTTAAAGAAATAGAGCTAGATACCAAGGCTCAACAAAGAGAACACGCCTTAGAGGTACAGCTACCTTTTATAAAATATATTAACCCAACAACAAAGATAGTGCCAATAACAGTTGCAGGGCTCCCTTTCCCAATAATACAAAAACTTGGGAAAAGTATTGCAAAACTTTTATTAGAACATGAATCAAAAACAGGAGTAAGACCATTAATAATTGCATCGTCAGACATGACACATTTTGAAAGTGCAGAAGCTGCAAAAAAGAAAGATATGCTTGCTATAGATAAAATTAAAGAATTAGACTCCTTGGGTTTTGTATCTGTAATAGAAAAACAAGACATAAGCATCTGTGGTCTATACACCATAAGCACTGCTATAGAGGCTGTATTAGAATATACAAAACATAAATCAAAAAAACCAAAAGTAGAACTACTTGAATATACAAACTCTGGTGCGGTAACTGGCGATCTTAACGAGGTCGTTGCCTATGCAGGATTATTGATCACAATATAAACAGGATTAGAACTCTATACCTTTCTGAGCCTTTTGACCTTTTTGGTAGGCGTGTTTTACTTCTTTAACTTCGCTAACTGTATCTGATATTTCTATAAGTTCTTTTGGCATATCCCTTCCGGTTAGTATGAAGTTAACATTTTTGTTATCTTTTATTATTTTTACTACCTCTTTAACACTAAACCACGACCAATTAACAGGATAGGATATTTCATCCATAACACACAAAACATTTTTAGTTTTAACAGAACACAATTCCTTAGATATTTTTTTAAGTCCATTAACTGCAGCTTTTTTATCTTGATCGCTGTAGTTAAAATCTTTTCTACAACCAAGACCAAAACGCAACATCTTTAACTTACGACCATTCTTAAAAAAAACATGTTCTCCATAATCAACATCAGGTGATTTTATGAATTGATAGAATAGTACTCTAAAATCTCTTCCAAGAGCACGAACGCTAGCACCTATGGCAGAACTTGTTTTACCTTTCCCGTTGCCTGTTAAGACTATAATACGTCTCATTTCCTTAGACTCTCCAATGTTCTTATAGCCTCATTCACATCTTTTGAAAGTTTTAGGAATTCCTCTTGTTTCTTCTTTTCTTTTTCAACAACTTCTACTCCGGCCTTCTCTAAAAAACCTGCATTAGAAAGTTTATTGTTCACTATGTTAAGATCTTTATTAACCTCATCCAATTTCTTCTTAAAACGAGCTAGCTCTTTTTCTGTATCTATAAATTCCTTTGCAGGCATATATATTTCAGCATCTTTAAGAACTACCCTTATTGAATCAGAACAATCTTCTGCTTTTATCGAATCTAGAACAGCAAGATCCCTTAAGGTAGCCAACTTACTTATTGGACCTTTAAGATTGTTTATGAGAGCAGCATGTTTTTTGCTTACAACTATAACGTCATTTTTTGCATTGATCCCATAAATTATCTTTATGTTCCTTATGCTTGATACTAGTTCCTGAACAAAACCAAAATCTGCTTCTACAGCATCATCTACTAAGTTCAGATCCCCTTCTGGATATTTAGATAACATTACAGTCTCTACGTCCTTTAAAGGAGATGACTGATATAACTTTTCTGTAACAAAAGGAGCAACAGGATGTAATAGTTTTAAGAACTCCCTATGTACATAACAAAGCACATATTTTGTTTCTGAGCTTGCTTTATCATCGTTCAATAATGGCTTTGAGAACTCTATGTACCAATCACAGAATTCATGCCAGAAGAACTTATATAGTAGCTCACAAACATCATTAAGTTCATATACCTCGAACTTTTTGTTAACAAGAACAGCTGTACTATTAAGTCTTGATACTATCCACTTGTTCAAAGGGTATTTTAGTTTATCTATCTTGCATTTTTGATCTAAGCCATCAGCGTTGCTGTATACAAATTTTGATGCTTGCCATATCTTGTTCATAAAATAGCTATAACCCTGTATGGAGTTCTCTGATAATTTTATATCCCTTGCTCTCCCTGCCATTGATGCAAGAGTGAACCTAAGAGTATCTGTTCCATATTTTTCTGTTATTACCAACGGGTCTATAACGTTGCCCTTGGTCTTGCTCATTTTTTGTCCTTTCTCGTCTCTGATCATGGCGTGATATAAAACGTCTTTGAACGGCACTTCGTTCATAAACTCAAGCCCAAACATTATCATCCTTGCTACCCAGAAAAAGATAATATCAAAGCCAGTCTCCATTAAAGAATTAGGATAAAAAGTTTTTAACGTTGCTGTATCTTTGGGCCAGCCCGGAGCGACAAAAGGCCACAACGCCGCACTGAACCAAGTATCAAGAACATCATTCTCTTGATAATAATTAGAGCTTCCACATCTTGGACATGGTTTTTTTGGTTTATGCTCTATAACTTCAAAATGAGAACAATCTTTACAATACCAAACTGGTATTCTGTGTCCCCACCACAATTGACGTGAAACACACCAATCCCTTATGTTCTCTAACCACCTATAATATGTTTCTTCCCACCACCCTTCAGGATAGAATTTTATTCTTCCATCTTTAACTGCATACATGGCCTTTTTTGCCATGCCATCCATTTTCACGAACCACTGATTACTAAGCAACGGTTCTAGCACTGTCTCACAGCGACTACATTTTGATATGGTCATAGAGTAATCTTCTATCTTCTCTAAAGCCCCACCATCATTCAACGATACAACTATTTTTTCTCTAGCCTCTTTTGCGGTCAACCCTTTAAAGCAAGCTGCATTCTCGTTCATCCTGCCTTCTTTATCTATGACTGTGACAGTTTGAAGACCATGTTTATTACCTATTTCATAATCGTTAAAATCGTGCCCCGGGGTTATTTTAAGACAACCTGTACCAAAGGCCATATCAACATATTCATCTAATATGATCGGGACTTCTCTATTAACGAACGGTATTATTACTTTCTCTCCGTGAAGATGTTTAAACCTTTCATCGTTTGGATTAACAGCAACTGCGGTATCTCCTAAAAGTGTTTCTGGTCTAGTGGTGGCAACAACAACGAACTTGCTGTTGTCACCCTTAATAAAGTATTTAATATAATAAAGCTTACCGTTCTGTGGCGTTTGCTCAACTTCCAAATCACTTAGAGCGGTGCTACATCTAGTACACCAAGAGATCAGTTTTTCTCCTCTATAAACCAAACCTTTTTCATAAAGCTGGACAAAAACTTTATTAACTGCTTCACTAAAATGTTCATCTAAAGAGAACCTTTCTCTTTCCCAATCAAGTGAGGCTCCCATCGTCCTTGTTTGGTTAGTTATAAAACCATGATGCCTGTTTTTTACTTCCCAAACTTTTTCTATGAATTTTTCTCTACCAAGATCGTGCCTAGAAACACCGCTTTTCATTAATTCCCTTTCAACTACCATCTGTGTTGCTATGCCAGCATGATCTGTGCCGGGGAACCATACTGTATTAAATCCCTGCATCCTTTTTCTTCTCACTACAGTGTCTTGAATAGTAAGAGTTAGTGCGTGCCCCATGTGTAAAGCACCAGTAACGTTGGGTGGAGGCAACACTATAGAGAATGGAGGCTTTTTGGAACTATCTTCTCCATGAAAATAACCTTTTTTCTCCCATTCCGAATAAAGTTCTTTCTCAAAATCTTTTGGTTCATACTTAGAAGACAAGTCCATCATCCCGACATCACTCCTTTATATATATTAAGCCAACTTTATTATAGTTATAGTACCTGTAACTTCTTTAGCATTAAGGTCCTTAAGAGGCATTATATACATCTTTAATTTCTTATTTGAACTTTTATCTGATCCCTTTGATTCTACATCTATAGAAACAACTTTTGCACTATTAACTCCAGCATAAAGGGTCTTGCTCAAGGCTTCCTTCCATCCCTTTACTGAGTTTATCAAAGCAAGTTCTTTTGCATCTTTATCCAAAAGTGTAGTTCTTTTTACTCTCCACATTTTTTCAAAAGCAAGGTTTACAAAACTAACCTTAAGTATGTCGTTAGTTATCATGATTCCATCATGCAGAGAGTTCATAATATCCGTCATATATTTTGACACAGCCTTGTACCTTGAAAGCTCATCACCAAGTACATCCAAATTTTTCTTTGCATCCATTAATTCTGTATCCATCTTTATCGCAGTGCTAGATACAGCATCATATAATTCAAAAAGTTCTGAATCATTAACTGGATTGAGTTCTGTGCTTATCTCCTTAGAACTAAAATCATTATCTCTCATTCTAAATATGGCACCATTAAGTCTTAGCAAATATCTAGATACTCTATAAGATTTTGAAAGTACGATAAAACCATAAACGATGAATAACATTATGAGGACCAACAAGAACATCCTCACTCCAGTCAAGGAACTTTGCTTGTTATCTTGCGGTAAAGATGAATGTAATTTGTCTTTTATTTTTTGTATATTAGCTGCTATCGATCTTTGTGATTCTTGTATCCTAGAACTAAAATCCTCTATATCAATATTAACATTGCCTCTTGGACCTGCCATAGAAAACGCTTCTACAAGTTCCGCCGCAGAGCCTTCAACATCAAATAAGCCTTTCTTGATAAGTTCAAGATCTTCTATAATGGACATATCCTCGCTAAAACAAGAACGGGCATCCTTAATAGAAGAATCCAAATTTGCTTCTAGTCGTAATTTAAGTGGATCATTCTTAACTTCTATTGGCAGTACAGAGTTGGGAGCTAAAATTATCTGATTAATAGAGATCTCATAGGCATCCATTCCACCTTCAAGGGAACTTACATCCTCTAAGACTTGATAGTGGCATGTAGGAAGAACAAAGAATTGGTCTTCTGCCTTTTTGATCTCTATTGCCATTATTCCAACCACTAACAGTAGGATAAAAAGGAACAATAAAGACAGTACTATCTGTTTTCTAATAAAAGATCTCACAACTTTTTTCTTATAACAAAGATTTAGCTTGTTGAATAGATGTTTAAAAGGTTATAAACTCCAATGTAATGAACAGGAACATCCAACTATATGAACAAAGTTATTTTGCCTCTTCAAGCACAGGTCTTGAATCCCTATTATCCAAAGAACTACAATCGCTTGGAGCCAAAAAAGTAACTCTCTCAAAAGGTGGAGCAGAATTTAAAGGAGATGTCCCTGCTATAAAGGCTATACTTAACCTTAGAACAGCAAGCCGAGTAATAAAAAAGATATGTTCCTTTGAACTTTTGAGCGAAAAAGACATCTACAGCAATGCTATTAACATAAAATGGGATAATATTTTTAGTCCTCAGATGAGTTTTAAGGTACACTCCATAATCTCTGATAATTCCTTTAAGAACAGTATGTACCTGAGCCAGATACTTAAAGACGCTGTAGTTGATAAATTTAGAAAGATCAGTGGACAACGGCCAAACATAGATACAGAGCATCCTGATGTGACCCTTATACTAAGAGCCGAACGTCATTTAAAAGGCTTGCAAAGGATAAGTATATTCGTTGATCTTTGCGGAAGTCCTCTACATGAAAGAGGATATAGAGTAAGCACTGTTACAGCACCTTTAAAAGAGAACCTTGCTGCAGGCATTTTACTGTTGAGCGGTTGGGGAGCTGAAAGTGGAGTTCTTATTGATACGATGTGTGGTTCTGGCACCTTCCTTATAGAAGGAGCTATGATAAAATACGACATCCCCCCTTCATTCATAAAGATAAACAAAGAAAACCCTTGGGCTATTAAAAAATTAAAGTTCCTTAGCTCAAACATAAGCCTTTCTAAAGCTTTTGATGACGAGATCCTTGCTTGCAAAAAAAGAGCATCGGATGGGCTACAAAGATTAAAGAAAGATGCTAACTGTATATATGGACTAGATCTGGACAAGAAAGCTGTAAACGCAAGCAACGAAAATTTGCTAATGGCAGGAATGAAAGATAGTATAAAAGTGGAACTACATAATTCCTTAACAGCTCCAACAAATAATCCAGAACCAAGACCAAAATCTATTGTTATATGTAATCCCCCATATGGAGAAAGGATAGGCGATATTGAAAAACTTGATGAACTATACTACCTTTATGGAGAGAATCTAAAAAATAATTTCAAGGGTTACGATGCTGTAGTCTTTACTGGCAACATGGAAAGTGCAAAGAAAATAGCCTTAAAACCCATATTAAAGACACCTTTATTCAATGGAAGGATAGAGTGTAGGCTACTTAAGTACCCATTGTACTAAAAGCGTCAATATCATTAAAAAAGTCCTTGCACACAAGAACTCTTAAAGTATAATTTTCTGTAACGCCGATGGGGTATCGGTAATAAAATGGAGAATACATCCACAACTACGTCTGAGTAACGTCGATGTTTTTGTGTGATAAATATAGGGGATGGCAGAAAATTCAATTAATAATCTTATACATCTGCTAGCAAGTACGTCTAAGCATGCGCACCCTGCGTTGCTAGACCTTATAGATTATATTGACACAATTAAAAAACTTCCTAACAAAATAGACTTTGATACGATAAATGAAATATTCAAGATAACTCTCAATTTCGTTGACACCGACGAAGAAATAAACTCAGTATATCAAAAATGGACCAGGTTCATTCTAAGATTTGCAGAAGACCCTTTCAAAGTAGACCTTAAAAGCCTGCTACCTGAAAGAATAAGAACTGCAAATAATGTTTCCCTCAAAATATCAAAAATAATAGATGATAATTGGAATAACGACGTAGAACTACCAGAAAAAATGTATAACGATATCATTAACAGCACAGAAAATTCACAAAAACTAGAATTACTTAAATTTTTGGTTAATGACAAATATGAACCAAAGATAAAAGAAAATGCAGAACCTGAACTTACAGATGCATTAGAGATACTATTTAAAAAATATTACTATGATGGTCAAAAAGAAAAAGCACTAAATGTATTAAGGGCATTACCAGCCTCGTGGCAGAGGTTCTGGAACGAACATTTATGCGATCCATCATGCAACGAAACAATAGACTCTTTATTGTTCATGTTGGAACACGACAAAACTAACAGCATTCCAAACAAAGAGGTCTTGATACTACAACTTGAACTTAAAGCCCTAGTAAATGACATTGAGGGCAAGATTGGAGAAGAAGGTTTTGTAGACGAAGAGATATTAAGGCAAGTTGCTCTAGAAATAGAACTAAAATATTCTGATATAGATGAAAATAGCGAAGAAATGGTGGATATTTTCACTACAAAACTATACGAAAAGACCATATTCTCTAAAGCAAAGGCCATTTCTACATCAATACCAAACGATATAAACAACGATGAACTAGTCTCTTTGTATATAGATCTAAAAAAGATATTTGAATTTTGTGAAGAACAGGGAGTAGATAAAGCCACTCCTTATCTTGACAAGATAAATAAGGTTCTTTTCAATGAGCTTAAGGATGTGGCAAGTGGTATTTCTGTAATAGAAAAAATGTTAAAGAATAACTCTCACATAAAAATATCACAATATCTAGAACAGCTTCTATATATAATAGAGCCTAGCAGTATAGAAATGGAAACTCTTTATAGTATGTTAGCAAAGTACATAGGGACACAAAGACTCTCTCCAAGACAATACAACATGTATGCAAATGTGTTTAGCAGATCACACCATCCCCATTTCAAAATACTTTACACTATGCTAAACACACTTCAGAAAGATGAAAGTTCTATTGGGATCTTCGCAACAGAACTAATGTCAAACTGGGATGTTTTCAAGAATGACCCACAATTATTATATATAAGTATTGAACCAATATTCCATGCAAGGGTAAACCTAAGATCAGTCCAAGAGTTCGTAACAAAGGTAATGAGCTTTCCTGTAGAACCATTCATAATAAAAAGCATGACACATCTACTAATAGATTACCTCAACGAACAACAATATTTGGATTTTAACAAAGGACTTCCAAAGATTTCTGCTAGCCAAAAGAATATAAATGAAATGCAAAAAATACTGGATTCAATAGTCGATACATCAATGGAAGACCCTACTGCAGAACTTGAATTTGAGTCAAAATGGATGGGAATTGAAAAATGTAGGACTTTCCTGAATTCATTAACAGAGAACAAAATGAAACTTTCTTTATTAAGCGAGGTGATCACATGACAAAGATCCGTGATCCTTTCCAAATATTCGATATAGATCCTTCTAACTACGATGATAAATTAATTAGATCAAAATATCTTGAGCTAATAAAGAATTATACACCAGAACAAAATCCAGAAAAATTTGAAGAGATCCGCTCAGCTTACAGTATACTTAAAAATGCAAAATCACCTTATGATGTTCTTTCTATAGTTCCTGTAAACATGAACAGTTCATTAAGGAGTAAACAAGAGATACTAGCCGATCTAGAAAAAAGCCTTGGAATAAAAAAGAAAAAAATAGAGTATAAAAGGACCATGCTCCTTAAACAGTTGGAGGAAACATCTAATGATACTAGGAATTGATCTTGGAACAACCAATAGTGCAGCTGCTATAATAAAAGACGGTAAGCCTATCTTTGTAAAAACTAAATATGATAAAAATGAATTCTTGTTACCATCCATTGTTGCTTACGACGAAAATGGGAAAATACTTGTAGGTCCCTCTGCAAAAAAAAGGTATTCAGCTTCACCAAACTCAGCCATAAGGTCCGTAAAGAACCACATGGGAACAAAGCATGAAGTCACTTTGTATAACGAAAAAAAAGACAGTAACGAAATTTTTACTCCGGTAGAGATATCTTCTTATATACTTGCTGAAATAAAAAAACTAGCAGAAGAACAGTTCAAAACCAACATAGAAAAAGCTGTTATTACCGTACCTGCATATTTTGACGACAGAGCAAGAAAAGACACCATTAAAGCAGGAGAGCTCGCTGGTTTTGAAGTAATGCGAATAATAAACGAGCCTACAGCGGCAGCTCTATGTTATGGTACCAAACATAAAACATCATCGAGTCAATACATAATGGTTTATGACCTTGGTGGTGGTACTTTTGATACATCAATAATAGAGATAAATGGTGACATCGTAGAAGTTGTTGCTTCTGATGGTGACAGGGACCTTGGAGGAGATAACTTTGACAAGGCAGTATTCACAGCACTATATAGCTCAATAAACCAAAAAGGCACCTCTGCCCTAAATGATATAAAGAATATGACTAAGATCCTTACAGAAGCAGAACTCACAAAGAATAGCTTAACTTATGGAGTGAAACACAAAATCAACATAACAGAATTAAACTTCCAAGAGACATTATATAGAGAAGATTTTGAAAAACTAATAGCCGATCTATTAAAGAGAACATTGAATCACTGTAAATCAGTCATAGCAAAATCAAAATTAAAGCCTCAGGACATATCAAAAATACTATTGATCGGTGGAAGTAGCAGAATACCAGCAGTAAAAGAAATGTTAGAAACAGAGCTTGGTATACCTACAAGCCAAGAAGTTGATCCAGATCTTGCAGTAGTAACAGGTTCCGCAATACAATCCGCCATAATAGAGGGCAAATCCGTTGGATCTGTACTCTTAGACGTTGCCCCACATTCCATTAGTGTTAGCTGTGTCATAGAAAGAAATGGTAAAGTTATACCAAATTACTGTTCTAAAATAATAAAAAAGAACACGCCTATCCCTTGTACAGTAGAAGAGATATTCTCTACTCTTAACGAGGACCAAGATACTGTTAGGATAGCCATATATCAGGGAGAAAGTGACTTTGAAGAAGACAACTTGCTCATAAAAGAATTAAGATTTGACTGTTCAAAGTCAAAAAAGAAAAAAGGTACAGATATATTGGTAAGTTTCTCTTACGGTCTGGATGGAACTATTCAAATAAATGTAAGAGAAGAAGGAACACAAAATAAGACAACACATAAAGTTGAATTATTGAATAATAAGGATTCTGCAAGCAATACTCTACAATAATAAGCTATCAAGCCGTTAGCAATGCGAACATAACGATAAAAGCTATGCTTACTATATACATTAGAGGGTGAACCTCTTTAAATTTACCGTTGAATATTTTTAATAATGTATAACTTACGAAACCAAAACCTATTCCATAACTAATGTTATAAGTAAGAGGTATGCCTATTATAGTAAGGAAAGCAGGGAATGCATCGTCGAATTTATCCCAGCTCATTTCTTTTATTATTTTTATCATAAGATATCCGACTATTATCAAAGCGCCTGCTGTTATTGGATAAACAAAATACTCTCCCATTGGAATAGTAAAACCACTTCCTGCTAGGAGTGAATAGTGTTGTATATTAGGGATACAATATCCACCGCCTATCATCTGTATAAGTGGAGAAAAAAAGGCGGCTATAATAAATAATATACCTGCCACTATCGCTGTAAGACCTGTTCGACCACCTTCTGCAACACCTGCTGTAGATTCAACATAGGTCGTTATAGAGCTTGCACCAAAAAGGCCACCAATAGAAGCTGCAATTGAGTCAACTATCAATATCCTTTTTATACCTGGAACCTTTCCATTAGCTGTTATAAAACCAGCCTGTTCACTTACTGCAAATACAGTACCCATGGTATCAAAAAAGTCAGTAAGCATTAGTGCAAAAACAGCACCTAACAAAGAAGGAACCAATATATGTTCTAGTGCTATACTTCCATTAATGGTTTGAAATGGAGCAAAGAATGCAGAAAAATCCAGATCACCTATAAATGTTCCCGGCATTTTTATAACGCCCATAAAAAGAGCAACTAGTGCTGCTAAGAGCATGCCCCAAAGTATTTCTCCTTTTATCTTTAGTGACATAAATATGGTTATCGCAAAAAGTCCTACCAAGGTTATGAGAACATAACTCTGAGAAAGATCACCTATTGATACCAAGGTTATCGGTGCAGGTTTAATTATTCCACCCTGATTAAGACCAATTACTGTTATAAAAAGACCTATACCAACGCCAATAGCCCTCTTTAAGTTAAGAGGAATAGCATTCATCACTGCTTCTCTAAGTCCACTAAGTACTAATATTAGTATTACCAGACCCTCTACAAAAACGACAGCCATACCAACCTGCCATGGAACATTAGACTGTGCAGCACCTATTATAGAAAAAGCTACAGCGGCGTTTATTCCCATTCCAGAAGCCATTGCAAGAGGCCTGTTAGAAACAAGGCCCATTGTAATACACATAATCCCTGCCCCAACAGCCGTAGCTGTAGCTGCAGCAGAAAATGGTACTCCCGCAGCAGCAAGGATACCAGGATTAACGAATATTATATATGACATAGTAAGGAAAGTAGTTAAACCAGCAAGAAGTTCTGTCTTTAGATTCGTCTTTCTTGCTTTAAATTCAAAGAATTTTTTAAGGTTTAGCATTTTCACCTCT
>CAYPMK010000008.1:43895-46482 GCA_964411885.1 uncultured Bdellovibrionales bacterium | reverse complement strand
GGCTATGCCTCTATCCAAAAGATACAAAATCTGGTCTTTACCGTCTTTTTGAGATCTTTCCTTCAATGTATCTGCTGCGCGTGTATAATCACCGCGTCTAAATTTAGAGAAAAAGCCAGATTGCTCTGTCATGTAGTTAGAGCATGAAGAAAACAACAATATTAAGAACAGTAAATATATTTTACATTGCATAAGAACGTTTCTTATACAGCTTCTTTATCTCCTTATCATCTGTCCAAACGATAAGACCAGTCTTTATGTCTGTAGCATTAAGAGTAAGTTTATAATATATAACCTTTTTAGCTCCAACTTCCTGCACATTAGAGGAAAAATCACCACTCAACATATAATCTGAACCTATCTGATATCCTTTGGCCTTTGCAGTTTCTTTAGTTACATTGCCACTTTGTGTTTGATATTCATATTCTTTTGACAACGTTCCTCGTTGTAATTTATCGTGGAACTGCACCTTGCCGCTCTTTATTAGCGCTGTTCGTATCTTGTCTGTCAGGGATTGCATATCTATGTGTTCGCTAGTTGAGTTGCTCACGTTCTCTACTTGAAATACGGGTATTTTTTTTGCTGAACTTATTATTTGGTGCTTAAGCAATGAATCTACAAGCGCATCTGCCATGATCTTCATGTCCGATTCATTATACTTATCATCAAGTAATATTACCTTGTCAGGATCAGTATATTCACCTTTAGTAAAAGCCCTTTGGCTAGAACAAGAAGCTAATAAGCCAGTAAACACCATAAGAAAAACAGTTATTGAACGCATAAGGCCTCCTGATATGTTTTTTTATTTAAAAAATCTCCTAAAGTGTAATACAATTTATACACATGTCAAAGCTGTGTTTATTTATTTTAATGTTCTTTAGTATATCAGCTTTCTGCCAAGAGAAAGCTGTTGAACACAGGATTGGAAAGACTGTAAGTACAAATAAAAAGATCTTTAACGAAGGAATCTCTTATTTTAATAAACAAGACTATCAAGAAGCATATTCAAGTTTTATAGAAGCTTCTCAGTCATCGAATATAACTAAAGAAGAAAAAGCTATTGCTCTTTTTAATTCTGGATTAAGTCTTGAAAGAGATAAAAAATATAAAAAGGCTATAGAACAATATAATCTTATATCCATAGATAGTAACTTAATACGATTATACAAGGACACGTATTACAGAATAAGTTCTTGTTGTCATGAATTAAAGGATTGGGCTTGCGTAATAGCTAGTTTGGAAAATTGGAGAAACTATGGTCAGCCTCTATCATTATCAGAAGAATTCGAGTATAGAATAAGAAAAGGCACGGCTCTTTATGCACTTGGACTATACTCAGAATCAATAGAGTATCTTTCGTCAGCGTTAAAGGCAATAAGTACAAAAAAGACTTTTATATACGATGATGCAAAAAAGAAAAATTTCGATAAGGATAAGATAGACCTCTTGATGATATGGGGATTAGAGGAGCTGGCTAATTCATATAAAATAACAGGTGATAATATAAAGATAACCTATTATCAAGATCCAGAAGACAAAATAAATATGGAATCATTGTCGAGGTTGTTAGAGTTAAAAGCCTATTATTATATTAAAGCACAAGATTCATACTTGATGATGTTAGAGTATGGAGATAGCGATTCTGCGAGTAAAGGACTTTGTCTTCTAGGGCAGCTATATGTTAACATCTATAAAACACTTTTAGAGAGCGATATACCTTCTAACATTAAGAAGTTAAAATTAGAGAAAGATTATAAAGAAAAACTAAAAACATCGTTGGAACCAATACTAAAGAAAGCAAGAACGACTTATAACAAGAACATAGAATTATCCAAAAAATATAATTTTACTAATGAATGGATAGAAAAAAGTAAAAAAGCTCTTAAAGATCTCTAATCGCTTTAACAACTGGTTCTAATGTTTTTGGGTCATCAAATATTATTGCAGTACCATATGATCCATCGCCATTTAACCTTGTTTGTAGAACATCTCCTAGCACAGAAACTTCCATTATATCTTGGACCAAAAAAGTATATTTAGATGCTGTTTCTGTTTTTGAACTGATCTTTTTAGATAAATACATTCCGCCAAGACTGATATCTTTTAGATGATAGTAATTTATTATTTCACCATTATCTTCTTTAACAAGCACACTCCTAGAGGGTTTAAATCTAGGATATTTTCTTCTGTTCAATGACAGTTCCTCTCTTGTTCCTGAAACTGCAAGCATATCTCACCACTCCTTTCTGATATTGTATTGTTAATCACATCTACCAAGTTACAATAAATGCAATAGGCGTGCCATAAAAATAAAACATATAACTACTTAATTTCACTGTGTTTATATAAAAACACAAAAAATGAGTACCTTCTAAACTTTAGTCACATCAAACACAAATTGTATAAAAAATCTTTTAATAACAAAGGCTTAATCATGGTGTAAAAAAACTATTCGATATTGTAAAAAATATATGTTAGCTATCTAAAGTATGCGTGGCATGAGTTTTCCTAAAACACCAAAAACAATAAAAGCAATAATATATTTAAATGTATCAATATATATTTTATGTATCTCAGCATCGTGGTT
>CAYPMK010000008.1:41652-43795 GCA_964411885.1 uncultured Bdellovibrionales bacterium | reverse complement strand
TTAATACTGGCAGGCATAGAATTGATATCGATGCTGTCACAAAACAGTGGTCCTATAAGTCACATTGCCCATTTAGGTGGTTTGATAACTGGTTTTATATATATCAAAGCTAAAGATTTCGAGCTCTACCTAATAAGAAAGAAATACCTAAAACTTAATAACAGATATAAAGTATTAAAAGACGTCACTGACATTGACCCCAAAGACCCTAGGTTATGGAATTGAACAACTGTCAATAATACATACAATCCAAAACTCCTAAATATATATTAAGACATTGATTTTATTTATTTTTTTAATATGGTATGAAAATTGCAGAATATCATATAGAAGAACTCTAAAAATTTGCATGAGGAGAATAAAAATATGAAAAAGATACTTATCCTTGCAGGGCTTTTAGCAATGATCAGTGCATGTGGACTACAAAGACCACTACCTTTAACAATATCTTTGATAAATCCTACAGGATTACCATATGAACAACAGGGCGGACTAAAAGTTACGGCAGAAAGTATGTATAACGTAAGAGTTGATTGGGATGTTACAAATACCAATGCTCATGGAATAAAAATACTAATAGCTGACGGATCAGATTACGACTGTGAAGATCCAATAGCGACACAAGTAATATATGGAATATTAAATTCTACAACTTACAATACAGATAATTCTTTATACTCAAGTCTTGGAAAAATATTTGAAGCTAAGTTAAATCTTTTTACTGGTGGAACATACTCAGTGTGTCTTGCTACCATACAGTATGATAGAGAAAGCTCACCAAGCATCCCAGTATTTATGGAACTTAGACAGCCACAAAGCTCACCAATGGGTTTTTACTACGGTGTAGGCGATCAACAGTAATAAGAACTAAAAATTAACTATTGTTCTTCTTTCTTTCTACGACCTTTTTTAACTATTTTTTCGTATTGCAGTTCAGAAGATTCTACAGCCTTTTTCCAAGAACCAAAGCAACGCCTTGCTGCTGCATATAAAGGATCACTAGCACTTATATTCCTAAGCTTGCCCTGTTCAAAAAGCTCGCGTATCTCAAATATTACTTTATCCTCGTCCCAGTGGCCACTTTTCTTTAGGTTCTCTTTAAGTCTAAAATAATATACGGCATTAGAGTTCTCACCTATTTTATCTGCTATATCCTTGTCGCTCATCTTTTTATAACTTTTTCTTATAAAATCTTTTTCAGAATCAGTAAATCTATCTAGGTTAAGTTTCAAGCCCCATCTATGACGGTATGTATTAATACTATTTTTGCTCCTTCCCAATATTTTTGCAATATCCTCTGTAGAAAGATTCTGGTAATTCTTCTTTAAGAACTCCATATCGTTATCGGACCACTTCTTATTACTTACCTTTTTTATTTCATAGTAATCATAACCACAGGCCCTTACAGCCGCTTTCCAAGACCCAAAATGAGTTACTGCGGCATTATATAAAGAAGAATTATTCCTGTGATTCCAAGAAGCACTTTTGTTCTCTAACTTTTTTATCTCGTCCATTACCTTCTTTGGAGACCATTTTTTTCTGATCCTTCCCATTTAAAGACACCTCCAAAATAAAATGAATAACTGACACTTGTTAATTATATTACTAATATATATAAAAAGTCAAGTTCTAAGCTTGATTTTTAAGTACTTTTATCGAGAGGTCTTTTAATTGTTCTTCTGATGCTGGACTAGGACATTCTAGCATTAAGTCCGTCGCCTTCTGCGTTTTTGGGAACGCCATAACATCTCTTATAGATGAAGATCCTGTCAATATCATGATCAGTCTATCAAGACCAAAGGCAATACCACCATGTGGAGGAGTACCATAGTTTAATGCTTCAAGAAAAAAACCAAATTTTAGCTCAGCTTCTTTTTCATCTATGGACAAAGCGTTGAACATTGCTTTTTGTACATCTTCCCTATAGATTCTCTGACTACCTCCACCAAGTTCCATGCCATTGCAAACAAGATCATAGGCTTTAGCTCTAACATTTTTGAGTTTGTCTTTGTCACCACTCAAAAAACAAGAAAGATCTTCGTCAGCAGGAGCTGTAAAAGGATGGTGCATAGCATAGAATCTATTATCTTCTTCGCTGTAAGCAAGTAGTGGAAAATCCACCACCCAAACAAATTTATATTCA
>CAYPMK010000008.1:0-41552 GCA_964411885.1 uncultured Bdellovibrionales bacterium | reverse complement strand
ACTAATTGCCTTAACTATTCCTCCAGAATTAACAGCATCTTTAAATATTTTAAAATTCGAATTATTAAATACAGACGATACATCTATAAGTTTCATGTCAAATCGTAGATCTGGTTTATCACAACCATAGTTATCCATAGCATACTCATAAGTGATGATAGGGAATGGTGTTTTTAGTTTTACACCCAACACTTTGTCCCACAACATTTCTACCAAACCTTCCATTTCAACAAAAAGTTGTTCTACTGGCGTAAAAGATGTCTCTATATCTATCTGTGTGAACTCTGGCTGACGATCCGCCCTAAGGTCTTCGTCCCTAAAACATCGACTAAGTTGAAAATACCTATCAAAACCACTTATCATAAGTATTTGTTTTAATGTTTGAGGAGACTGTGGCAAAGCATAAAAATTACCTGGTTCTAATCTGCTTGGAACAAGAAAATCTCTCGCACCCTCTGGAGTTGTTTTCATCAATATTGGTGTTTCTATTTCTAGATAATCAAGTGAGCTTAAATATGATCTTGTTAGTTGAGCGACTTGGTGACGTATAATTATATTCTTTTGCATATTAGGTCTTCTAAGATCTAGATACCTATATTTTAACCTCAGCATAGAAGACGCCTCGTTGTGTTCATCAAGCTGTACTGGTAAAGGTTTCGATCTACTAAGTAATTCTATTTTGTCACAAAGCACTTCTATGTCGCCCGTAGACATTTTTGGATTTTTCAGACCATCTGGTCTCTTTCTCACAAGACCTTCTACTGTAACAACATATTCATTCCTCAGGCCTTCTGCAATTTTATGTGCTTCAGCAAAAGAAGGGTCAAAGACCAACTGGGTTATCCCATATCTATCTCTTACGTCTATGAATATAAGTCCGCCGTGATTTCTGAATGAATTAACCCATCCAGAAAGCACAACTCTTTCGTTCTCATTATTTAATCTTAGAGCGCCACAATTATGAGTTCTTTTCTTCAAGCATCCTCCCGACGATAATCTTAGCAGTAGATCCTACATCGTTATATTTAACATCAATTTTAGATTCCTTTTTTTCAACAAGATCTTTGATGATCAAAGAACTTGAGTTAAGTTCGTTAGTGCCAACTATCAAAGCAAACTTTGCTCCAAGCTTGTCGGCCCGTGATAAGTGTTTCTTTATATCCCTAGCTTTAAAATCATCGTCTATAAAAAGAACTTTTTTATCTATACAAAGTTTTTTGCATTCATATATTATTGGAGCTAAAGAATTCAATGAACCTTGGTCAAGTGCTGCTACATAGACCATTGTTTTTTTACTGTCCGACTCGGGCATAAAAAGAACAGTTCTTTCAACCCCTCCGGCATAGCCAACAGATGGTATTTTTTGTCCACCAATTTGAGTAGAGAGGTCATCATATCTACCACCACCGCCCAAAGCATTTTGTCTACCACCAAGATTGTCGCTAACGAACTCAAACACCGTTCTAGAATAATAATCCAATCCCCTCACTAGCAAAGGATTTTTAGAATACTTAACACCACAAGAATCTAGAACAGACAAAACAACGTCGTTATGTGAGTTACATTCTACACACAAAAAATCTTGTATAAGAGGAGCTCCATTAATTATTTTAGAACAATTATCTACTTTGCAATCCAACACTCTTAGAGGATTTGTATTTATTCTATTCTTACAATCATTACATAATTTATCTTCGTTAGACCCAAGGTACTTAACAAGATAATCCTTGTATGAAGGTCTACAAAGCTCACAGCCAATAGAATTAAGTTCAACCCGAACATCATTTATCCCAAGTTCCTTATAAAAAACATCCAACATATATATAAGTTCAGCATCCACATATGGGGAGCTAGAACCTATCGCCTCAATACCAAATTGATGAAATTGTCTATACCTGCCCTTTTGAGGTCTTTCATAGCGGAACATGGGGCCCCAGTACCAAGCTTTCAAAGGTCTTGACTTAGCTTCTGGATCATTTAGATACGCTCTCATTATAGAGGCTGTACCTTCTGGTCTAAGGCAAATAGATTCACCACCACGGTCAGTAAAAACATACATTTCCTTAGATACTACATCTGTTCCTTCTCCAACACTTCTTGCGAAAAGTTCTGTTTTCTCAACTATAGGTGTTATTACGAGCTGATAGCCAAATGAAGAAAAAACAGAGGAAGCAAGTCTTTGGAGCTTATCCCACAAAGAGCTTTCTGGCGGGAGTATGTCTTTCATGCCTCTTAGAGCTTGTATCATGGGTATTTAATAACACTAGAAGTTGAAAAATCAATGCCAAATAGTATTATCTCTAGCATGACAGAGATGGAACAAATCCTAAATAAAATATATTCGCTGAATGAATTCAGCATAAAACTTGGGCTAGACAACATGAAAAAGGCCCTTGAACTAACTGGGCTAGATCTGTCTGGCATTCACATGACTCATATAGCTGGCACTAACGGCAAGGGAAGCACATCATCTGTGCTTTACAACATACTTAGAACTAAACTACCAAAAGAGAAAATAGGTCTTTACACATCCCCTCACCTCATAAAATACAACGAAAGGATAATGATAAATGACGAATTAATATCTGATGACAAAATAAAAGAACTATCGGCAATAATATTCAACAGAACAAAAGAAATAAACCTGACTTTTTTTGAATTTACAACGCTACTAGCCTTATTATACTTTAAGGCCAATAATGTCTCTTACGCAGTAATAGAAACTGGCCTTGGCGGGAGACTTGATGCGACGAATATAATAAAACCTGAAGTTTGTATAATAACAAGTATTGGCCTAGATCATCAGCAATATTTGGGAAATTCACTTGAAAAAATAGCTTTTGAAAAAGCAGGTATATTTAAAACTGGCACAAAAGTGATAATTTCAAGGACAAGCTGCATGGAAACACTAAAAAAAGAGGCTGAAAAGATAAAAGCATCTAAGATATTATCGATGGGCGAGGATTTCGATATACAAATTAACAAGGATGACACGTTTGATCTTTTAGAGAACAAGAACATTATTTTCAAAGGTCTTGTTAATAAATTAAAAGGCGAACACCAAATAATGAACACAGCTTGTGCAATAGTGGCAAGCAGAGCACTTGGGATAATTACAGACAAAGATGAAACGCAAAGAGCTATAAATTCAACACTGTGGAAAGGAAGACTTGAGAAAATAATATTTAAAGACAAGACAGTTCTGTTAGATGTAAGCCACAATGTAGAGGGAATGTCGGCAACAGCAAAGTTTATGAAAGAGACTTACAAAGACAAAAACATCTATACCGGATGTGGTTTTATGAAAGACAAGGATTATAATTTAATGATAGACATAATCTCTGGCTTCTCAGATAAGGTCTATCTTATACCAACCAAGATCCGTAATAGAGAACTCAAAAAAGAAGATTACTTAGATTCTTTAACTAGACATCCTGACAAGCTCGTCATATGCAAAGACCATATGGATTGTTTAAATAAAATAATAGACAATGATGGAATCATCCTATTAACGGGGTCAATATATAATTATCAGTATTTTAGCAGGTTACTAGGAGCATGAATAAATGTTCTTGATCATAATATCAATCTTGATCTCATGTTCCTTTGCAGAAAATACTGGTCCAAGATTTTCTGCAGATAAATATTCAAGAAAAGCCTCTGGTGACAAGGTCAACTTAGATGGTAATGTTAAAATACTATACAACGATACATCTCTTAAAGCCGATCATGTAGAGCTAAACTCACAAACACAGGATTTTAAAGCTACTGGAAATGTAGATTACGATGCTCAGGGGACTAATATAAAAGCATCCAAAATAACAGGGAATCTTAATTCACCAAAGGGGAAAATATTGGATGGAACAATAATCAACAAAAAAGACATCTTTGAGGGAGCAGAAATAAACAGAGTTAGCAAAGAAAGATATTTGATTAGAGAAGGAAGATATACTAGTTGTTCTAATAAACCACCAGATTGGCGTCTTTATGGTAACAATATAGACCTTACAAACGGGGAATACGCTCACATGAAAGACGTGGTAATAGAAACCTTCGGTCTACCAATAACGTATCTACCATATCTAGTTGTTCCGATAAAAGACGAAAGACAGTCTGGTCTTTTACCTCCAGATTTTGGTTTTGGAACAGATGGATTTAACATAGACGAGTCTTTCTTTTGGGCTATATCAAGAAGCCACGACGCAACATTCACTCTCGGACACTATGGTAGTAGAGGATTAAAAGAAGGGTTTGAATTTAGATCAGCTTTTGCAGAGGAATCTGGATCTGAGTTAAACTACTTCCATATTGATGACAAAAAATTCTCTAACACAATTTATAATGGAGAGCCTCTTGGAAAAAAACAACGTCATGGAGCAAAACTAGATCAACAATTCAAATTGGCTGACACAACTTATACTAAAATAAAATTAAGATACGTAAGCGATGATAATATCCCCAGAGATTTCCCCGACGAAATGGAAGGTAGAGCAGACCCAGCATTAGAGAGCAAATTCCTGTTAACCACACATACACCAAACATTGCCTACATTGCTGAAGCTGACTACTACGAGGACCTTTTAAGCAGAAATCCAATGGATTCTAATAGAATGCAGCTACAAAAGTTGCCAGAACTAAGAGTAAAACTAGCCAAGGCTAAACTATCAGCATTGATGTTCGAGGGAGACGTGTCTTACCTTAATATATATAGATCTGGGCCTTACTTTGACGATATAAACAATAACAGTTCTTTCGATAATAATGAATTTATAAGAAAAGGCCAAAGAGTAGATGTATATCCAAGAATATCTTTACCAATAGCCACGGACTTCATAAAGATAACACCACAAGCAGGAGTAAGATATGATCACTATATATTTAAAGAGGACGGACATGCTAATAGAACTTATGCTGATATAATGGCGAACATAAGCTCTGAAATATCTAGAATATATAAAAGAGGAGAAGATAAACAATACAGATCTATCAAACATACAATTGAACCATTTGTTAACTATCACATAATTCCGTGGGTAGACCAATCAGATCATCCCTTTTTCGATAACACCAACGGGAACATAAGCTCACCAATGTTCGACTCAATAGACAGCATCGGAAAGACCAATCTTATAACCTACGGTATTAACAACAGGATAATGGCTAAATATATAAAAGATTTTGTTGACCCGAACAAAGAGAAAGAAGAAGGAGAAGGAGAGAATTGTTCTTCTTGTTCTTTTGATCCGAGCATGAGGACTTCATCAAAAGAAGATTTTCTTGATTTAAGAGAGAGAGCCCACAAGAGTAAAACAAACCAAACGTCCGAGGATATAGAGGACAATTATGCCATATTACAACCTTTACAATGGCGACTTTATCAAACTTACGACTTTTTAGATAAAACAGGAAAACCATTCGGATATCTAAGATCCGATATTTTAGCTACGTACGAATGGATGAACATCCTTTTGTCTAATTTTTATAACGTATATACAAAAAAACTTGGAACAAGTAGCGAGCTCTTCTTTGGAGAACGAGAAACATATTTGGGATTAGGATATTATCACGACAAAACAGACCCATCTTACAACATAGATCAATTTAAACTAAGGTTTGGTTTCAGAGTTTGGCGTTTTGGTTTCAATACAAGATTTATATTGAACAACACAATCAAAGGTACTCTAAAAGATAAGATCCAAGACAAATATGCAGATGTAATATATTACCCCCCATCTTCTTGTTGGTTCATTAAGCTTGCAGCCACAGCTCCTTATGATAAACCCGGAATACAATATAACATTACCTTTAATTTACTTATAAGTGGACAAGCCATCGGCTTTGGTAAAGATGATGGCTTTTGGAGCAAGTAATTAAAAATCGCTACCGAACCTATCTTTAAATTTTGGATTTTTAAAAAGATCTGGCTGATCATTGTTGGTGGATGCAGATTTCATATCCAACTTAGACAACATTGTAACACTATCTTTACTCGTTGCTATAAGCATCTTCTCACCCATATACTCAACTACATGAACTGTTTTCCCATGGTCTAAATTAAGACTACTTAATACTTTTATTTGATTATTAGTAGGCGAATACATAGTATTAGTATTAGGAATAACAGATCTAAAATTATCTTGTACGACCTTATTCATATCTTTAACTATTTTATTATTATCAGATACTGGCTCAGATCTACCAAAAGACAGATTCATGCTTTCTGACATCCCAGAAGAGTATCTTCTATATAAATAAAAAACCCCTATAGAAAATACTACTACTAACAAAAGCACTAAAGCTCCTTTTAATATTTTCCATATTTTTGCCACACTCAACAAAGACGGACCAGCTTTTGACGCGTCTTTTGTCTTATCAGTTATTACGTTTTCATTTATATCAGATCCATTGATTGCGTTTTGATCTTCGTTTGGACCATTATCTTGAATACTTTCATTTGATCCCTGCATGGCCAAAGCGTATGCATCAACAGGTCTTTCATTGCTTTGTTCAACGGCAGTCGTTGGTTCATCTAGCACAGTTTTATACGTGAATTTAAGTATGTTATCTTCTACATCTAAATTAGATGTTTTTTGTATAACATCCAAGGGTATCCTAAAATATATGCTTAGTCTTATAATATTACCTGGCAACAACTTAGAGCTTATCTTTGATACAGAAGATTTATCAGAAGAAACTTTATAGATCCTGTTTGGAGGCAGAGAAAAGACATCTTTCAATACTATTTCTATCCTGTCGTCCTTGTATTCAACGTCAGCTTTAGATTTTTTATAGCTACCATTGAATTCAATTCTTACTATACCCGTAGAACCAGATCCGCTTTGAGCAACATCTTTAAGTTTAACTATCCCATATGCTAGATCAGCAAATACAAGTTGAGATATAAAAAATAAAAGGATCTTCTTCATGATCAAGCCCCCTTGTTTTCTTCTTCTATCCTATTAAAAAACTTTTTAACAACATATTTAGATTTTATTCTATCTACAGAACCCCATTTGCAAAAATCTTCAAACACCAGTTTTGACGGCTCAGAAAATCCTAACTCCAAAAGTATCTGAGAACATGTTCTTGGCATAACGGGCATAATAATATAAGCAGACAATCTTATTAGCTCCAGTATCGGTATTATTATTTCATCAAGAGCTTTTCTATCTCCACTCTTTGCTATGTCCCAAGGCTTGCTATCTGCTATGAACTTATTGGCATGGTCGAACAAAGACCACAAATGATCCATCGTTTTATGAAATTCGTATTTTTTAAAATCACTTTTATAAGAAAGAATAGCTTGCTCCATTATATTTTTTAACTGACTATCTTTGTTTAAGATTTCTTTAACATCAAGATATTCCTTGTCTGGATAATATTTCTCCACCATGCCTAAAGTTCTAGCTATAAGGTTCCCATAATTATTAGCAAGATCGGTGTTATACCTAGAGATGAATCGTTCTAAAGTAAAATCAGAATCTTCTCCCCATCTCATTTCTCTCAGGAAGAAAAACCTTAATCCTTCATCTCCATATTTTTCCTTAAAGGATGACGGTTCAACAACGTTGCCTAAAGATTTAGACATCTTCATACCAGACATATTCCAATAACCATGAACATTAAGGTGCCTATATATAGGTATTCCACAAGCAATTAACATGGTCCCCCAATATACTGTATGTGTTCTTAATATGTCTTTAGCTATAAAATGTTCGCATACATCCCAATAATTCTTATAGCCAGTATCAGGATAACCTATTGCACTAATATAATTTATTAATGCATCGAACCAAACATATGTAACGAACCTTTTATCAAATGGTAGTTCTATCCCCCAATCAACCCTGTCTTTTGGTCGACTTATACAAAGATCATCTACTTTCTCATTAAGATATCCAAGAACTTCTTTTCTGTACCATTCAGGACGAATTATATCTGGCCTGCTCTCAAATTCTTTCTTTAGTATTTCAGAGTATTTTGACATTTTGAAAAAATAATTTTCTTCTTTAACTTTTTTTGGTTCTGTATTGTGAGCTGGGCATTTACCGTCCACTAATTCAGATGCACTAATAAACCTTTCACATCCAAGACAATAATCTCCTTCATAAGAAGCAAAATATATATCGCCACTTTCATAGAGTTTTTGAAGTAAACCTAATACTACTTTTTTGTGTCTGTCCTCTGTGGTTCTTATAAAATCATCATATGATATACCCATAAGATCCCAAACAGATCTAAACCTGTTGGAATTATCATCAACGAATTCTTTATTGGTCTTTCCTGTCTTTTGAGCGGCCAACGCTATCTTTTCTCCATGCTCGTCTGTACCTGTAAGAAAATAAACTTCTTTACCCATCTGTTGATAGTATTTTTTTACTATATCTGCCACCACAGTAGTAAAAGTATGACCAATATGTGGATGTGAATTAACATAATAAAGAGGGGTCGTTATGTATATATCAGGTTTATGCTCTATCATTTTTATTCCCCTCCAATCCTATCTTTATCAGTTCATCCAATAACTTAATATAATCTACACCGACATATGCAAATAACTTTGGATACATACTAATAACGGTGAACCCCGGTATAGTGTTTACTTCGTTAAAGAAGACATCTCCTGTATCTTTATCAATAAAAAAATCTACTCTAGACATACCAGCACATCTTAATGCTTTAAATATTTTACTCGCATAAGATTGAACTGTAGTCAGAATTTCCTGTTTGATATTTGCAGGAATAGCAAGAGCTGCACCGTCTTTATCTATATATTTAGCCTCATAATCATAAAATTCATTTTTCGGGATTATCTCTCCAGCAACACTTACCTTTACTTCTCCATTCCATTTTCCCAGGACAGCTACTTCTATTTCTCTGGCATTAATAGCTTTCTCTATAATTACAGAATCAGAAAAATCAAAGGCATGATAAATAGAATCAATCAATTCCTCTTGTTTCTTTACCTTGCGTATTCCACAGGAGGAGCCAGAAGCTGTTGGTTTTACAAAACAAGGAAAGCCTATATTTTTAGCAATATCTTTAATGTTTATTTCTTTTTTATTATTAATGTACACCCATGGAACAACTTGTATGCCCATTTTTTCTGCTATTATTTTTGTTAGATCTTTATCCATCCCAACTGCAGAGGCCAATGTCCCACATCCGACCAAAGGATAATTCAAAGATTCTATAAGGCCTTGAAATTTACCGTCCTCACAATTATCGCCATGAATTACCGGGAAGAAAACATCCACATTTATTTCTTTATCACCATCTTTATCACAAAAATATAGACATGGTTTTTTACCGGGCCTTACATAACAAGGAGACCAGTCCCTTTCCTTAAGTTTAAAAGAATCTATACTACCTTTTTCTGTATAAAAGACTTTGTCATCATAATACATCCACTCACCAGTATCTTTGTTAATACCTATACTAAGAACGTTATATTTTTCTCTATCTAGGTTATTAAAGACAGAAGAGGCAGACGCAACAGAGATAGTGTGCTCAGGAGAAACACCTCCACAGACTACACAAACATTTAATTTATTATTTTGTGATCTTTTCATTTATTATACCAAGGACCTTGTCTCTGTTGTTTATTGCCTTAGATCTAAGGTCTTTTATCCTGTCGTTTATTTGTTTCTTAAAAGATTCATCTTTTATGTTTGGCATGTTTATCATAACGTTTAATATGGCTCCTTCAAATCCAGCATACGTCATTAAAGAACCAACACCAACATCGCTGGCAGAATTTGGATTACCAAGTTCAGCCACAACATCCATATTTGAGAGAACGTTAACACATCTTTGTGCCGTCTCAAGTGGCACCATAGTTGCTTTTTTATAACCATCCTGTATCGCTCTTTCTCTCTCATTTTTTTCTTCTTCTGTTCCTTTTGGCATCCTCATTGCAGCAAGTACGTCATTAAAAGCATCAGTATCAAGGTCCACGGCTCTTTTAAGGAACTCTAGATCTGCTATTATTTTATTTGAAGCTACGCACAACTTATCAAGGGTGTGTTCATAACCTTTCTTGGCAGGAGTAAGAGCTGCGACCATAGTAGAAAGACCAGCGCCAAGAGCCCCAGCCAAAGCAGAAACACTACCACCGCCGGGGGCGGGGCTATCTTTTGCCACTTCATCTATAAAATCTTCCAATTTCATTGAACAAAGCACACCTTGTTTTTCTATTTTATATTCTATTATTTTATCGTTAATATTGAATGCAGATATAGAATCAAGACCAAGTGTTTTTACAGCTATGTGTATTACTTCTTTCTCTGGCACACCAGTAGATCTTTTAGCTTTTTTAAGGAAGTGTTTTCCTGCCTCTAATATTGCATCTTTGGGTATAAGTCCTACTAATTCGCTCCCTGTAACTTTTATGCCAAGCTTTTCAGCCTCTATACAACAAGTTTCGAACAACTTATGTAACGGGGTTACGTGGTAGTTAGTAAGATTAACTGATATTTGAGCTACACCATATTGATCTATATACCATCCTATTGCCTTAACACCTTTTAGAAGGCCGGGTATATTTATTACCTTTCCGTTAGTATCTCTTATTATTTCTCCCTTATCATCCCTTTTTGCACGACCAGCCTCTCTAATTATAAAAGCTACCTCGTTGGCAAGAGCTTTGTCTCTCGTATTAAGGTTGATGTTATAAGCTATTAAAAAATCTCTAGCACTTACTTGTATAGCTCCCGACCTTTTAACCGTATCATTGAATTTTGAAGGGCCAAAGTCTGGTTTAAGAACACCAAGTTTATCTTTTAAACTTTCATATTCACCCTTTCTTACATAAGCAAGATCTCTTCTTTCCTCGCTACTTCCAGCATAGCCATAAAGATATACAGGAATACCAAGTTCAGCCCCTATTCTCTCTCCAAGCTCTTTTGCCATTATCGTGCATTCTTCCATGCTAACACCACTCACTGGTATAAAAGGACAAACATCCGTACAACCTTGTCTTGGGTGGGCGCCCTTATGCACAGACATATCTATAAGTTCGTTACTTTTTTTAACGCATTGGAATGCAGCTTCTTTAACAGCTTCTGGCTCTCCAACAAAAGTTATAACTGTCCTGTTTGTATCAAAACCCGGATCGACATCAAGAACACTAATGCCCTTAACACTTTTTATTGAGTCCACCACAGCATCTATAATTGCTTTATTCCTTCCTTCAGAGATATTGGGAACACATTCTACTATCTTAGCCATTGATCCTCCAAATAAGATTCATTTATCAAGAACATCATTCAAATAACGCCTGACAATATTTACGTCAACTGTTGTGTCTCTACAAGAGCCACAAGGTCTTCCGTTCAAGACCCCTAACACAGGGATACCAGAGACATCCCTTAAACCACTTATCAGATCATTCTCACACGCTACTGCTATAATAAATTTTGGTTTAAGGTCCTTTATGATGGATCTTGCTGCAGTTCCACCACTTACAACCACTACCCTAACACCATAATCCTTTTTTATATCCAAAAAAGTAGGTATTTGGCATTTATAACAGGCCCTACAGTTATCTAACTTCTCCCATGTCACTTTGTAAAGACAGGCACTATTCTGTATGCAATGTGGCAATAATATCAAAATATCTTTTGGATCTTTTACCTTTAAATGTATTAAGTCCTTAAGCATATGATGGTTGTTATAATCTATTGCTTCTTTTCTCAATTTATCTGTATTAACAGCAACTGTTTTTGATATCATTTCTAACAATGGATAGAACCTGAACAAAGATTTTACAGGATATATTATAGCAAACACGATATTAGCCAATATAAGGGTTACAAAAAGTGAAACCACTAGCAAGATAAAGAACCAATAGGAGTATTTGAATATTAACCATAAGCTAATAAGATCTATAAACAATGAAATTAACAGCAACGAAATAAGTAACAAGTATAGAGATAAAAGTCTTTTAAATAACATCACAGAGCAGACCCCAATCCATATTTTGGAGATTTTTTATATTCAGCCATTGACCTTGGCATTAGAGAACTAAGACGCTGAGCTCTATTCTGGCTATAAGGGTGTGTGGACAAGAATTCTGGTTGCTGAGAACCTCCCATACCAGCAAATCTCTTCCACAGATTAACAGCTTCATTAGGGTCATATCCTGCCCTTGCCATATATATGGTCCCTATTTCGTCTGCCTCGTATTCGTTATCCCTTGAGTAAGGTAAGAGAATGCCAACCGTACTGCCAGCACCAAGAGAAGCAATTATAAGATCCCTATATTTTGAGTTCTGAAAAGAAACACTTGCAACAGATAGACCTAAATTTAAAACTAACTGCTGAGTCATTCTTTGTGCACCGTGTCTTGCTACTGCATGGGCCATTTCATGCCCTATAACTGCGGCAAGACCCGCTTCGTTCTTACATAAAGGGAGTATCCCTGTATAAACGACCATCTTGCCTCCGGGAAGACAGAAGGCGTTGGCTTCTTTGGAGTTTATGACTGTTGTTTGCCATTTCAGATTAGGCATATCGCTTTTCATGGCAAGATTCTTAGTTATGCGCGACACCATTTCGTTGATCTTTGGATCTTTATTAATATTTGCTTTTTGCTCGCTAAGAAACTCACTATAGGCCTCTTGCCCCAACTGAACTTCTTGTGAAAAAGGTATTAGTATAAAAGACCTTGTCCCTGTGATAGGGGTGGTAGTGCAAGATACAATGTACATCAGCACCGTAATTAATAGAAAATAAAAAATTTTTTTATACATGGCAAATCCTCATTCTATATCCTTGTTTTGAGATAGATACTACACTATAATTCAAAATATATGAAGTTAGACCATAATGAAAACGTTTATTTTTCAGCGGTATTGTGTGCAATGGGTTTTCTAATCCTAATATACCCAATATTAAAAACAGCCAACAGGGCTTTTTTATTAATATACTCCTGTTTGGCTTTATTAATAATGGTCACGATAATTCTTTCTTTACCGAGGAAACAAAAGTGATACGTTTTATAAAAAGAAAGGACACAATGAAAAGAATATTTTTTATGGATAACTCGTGTTGTTCTCCAGAACTTAACAGGATGTTCATGTCAAAACACGACCCAGAAAGACTTGAGTTAAAAAGAACACACAATATACAAGATGCCGATATCCTAATCATTAACGGGTATACCAAAGAAGAAGCATTAAAAGAACTAGAAAAGAAATACGAGTTAATGACTGACAAGCCAATTATAATAGCAGTTGGTGGTTGTGCAATAGATGGGGGGCCTTTAAAATCAAAAAACACAGAGTTAAGGATCAACGTATTTATCCCGGGGTGTCCTCCAAGACCAGAAGCTATAATACACGGTATACTAAAGGGGTTATCAAAGAAATGAATTGTATTATAAATACCCCTAGTGGATCAATAAATATTAAAAATACAATAAGATCAAAAAAAGTCTTAAAAGCTGAAGTAGAAACAGGAACATGTTCAAGAAATATATTAAAGCTATGCAAAGGCATGGAGCCCACAGCAGCGATACCGTATATAGAAAGGATAGAACACAGCTCGCACATTCATCATTCAATATGCTTTTGCTCAATAATAGAAGGGGCTCTTTCCTTTACTGCAACAGGCCTTCTGTCTGACATCAGAACCGTCCTGTTAGAGAAAGAAAGAATATATTCTCACTTCTTATATCTTAATAAAATGTGTTGCCTTTGTGGTGACAAAATACTCACGAACATCACAGAACTAGCACTTAACAAAATAATAGACGAGTTAGAAGAAATAAGCGGACACAGAACTTATTCAACACTTAACAGCCCAAAGAATATAAATCATAATTTCAGTATTGGTAAACTAATGTACTCTGATTCATGCAACAGTGAATTGCTGGAACTGGTGAAGCACATAAGTTCACTAATAAACAAGAACAACACCTTGAAGTCTGTTTATAAAAATATAGGTTTAATAAAATCTCACACCAAAGAATTCACTGGGCCTTTCTCGTGGCATTTAGCTAATGGATACGATGCCAGATTTACCAATCCATACTTATCCTACAATGACCCAGAAGTATTGCTTGAATTATCAAAAAAGAATATTATCGTTGCTAACGATGTCTACATGAGGATAATTGCAATTGTAGAAGACATAAAATGCTCGACTCAAATAATAAAAATATTATTAAATAAAATAAAAAAGAATAACGTTTCCAAAGTAGAAAATCCTGGTGAGGATTCAACAGTAAAAGTACCAAAAGGGTTCTATCAATCACAAATAGAAAGTCCAAGAGGCAAACTAAATATAAGCATAGAAATAAATGACCGGTCAAATATAGAAAAGATAATAGTAGATAGCCCCTCAGAAAAAAACATTAAAACAACAATCGAGTGCCTAAAACACACAGAAGAACACCTAATAGAACACGTATTCCAAAGTATGTATATATCACCAATGGAGATAGATAAATGAACCAGTTAATCATGTTTGTTTGTCTTTTATTTTTCTGTCTATCTTTAAATGCAATAGACCATTTTTTCATAACGAGACTAGAAAGAAGGATCGGTCTAAGTCATTCAATAAAAAAGATTATGTTCCTTAACCTACCTTCATACTCAAGGAGTTTTATATATATTTCGATATTATATGCTTCCGCTATGATATGGAAAGAAAATCCACTTGTTCCAATCATAGTAGTAGTAGTTTCAAAATTATTGTACAAAGAATATAAATATGGGTCATTAATAGTAGAGATCTCTGCTCTAGCCACTATTTTACTATCTATAAGTTACATAATTAATATTGATAATAACATAATAAGATTTATTTCTTTCATAATATATTCAATAAGCGTAGTCTTATTCAACAAAGAAGGATCCTCTTCAATATCTATAAGAACTGCTAACAACATGGTTCTTCATATGCTGGGATTACAATTTTATTTTAAGATAACTGATGTTTATACATTAATAGTTGTATCATTCTGCATTCTACTATTTCATAATTTTTGTATATATTTCATCCCTCAAGACAATCAGTTCAACAAAATGAGAACAAGGTCTATCCTTTTATTAGCGTCGTCTATTTTGATAATCATTATTTCGTTGGTCTACGATATAATAATACAGGGGCAATAAACAATGTTATCAATGTTAAAAGAAATATTCTCTTTGATAATCAAAAGACAAGATGTAACAGAGATGTATCCAGACGAAGTGGTAAAACCACTGTTAACAAAAAGGGCAAGAGGATTCGTTTCAGTAGATACATACAAATGTACACTTTGTGGATTGTGTTCAGAAACTTGCCCTTCAAGATCGATCAAGATAGACCAACACAACTTGGCAATAAAAATAAATTATATAACATGCCTGTTTTGTGGATACTGCGTCAATAAATGTCCTGAACACGCCATTGTCTTTTCTAAAGAATTCGAAGGCGCATCAAAGAAACAAGATGTGTTCACTTATACATTTAATATAATCAACATAAGCAACATAAAGAGAGGGAAAGAATGATCTATATATCATTATCACTTACTTTATTAATCTCTCTTTATTGGGCTAACACAAAAGCAAGTGAAAGAACCTTTTGTCTTTTATCTTTTATTTTTATATTAATAAGCACACTGCCTTTATATTATTATACAGACATAAAAATAGCCTTGATCCTAACTATAGTAATCTCTTATATAAGTTTAACATCTGAGAACAAAAGTGAAAATCATCTGGTTTATAATAATATCAAAAAATTTATCCCAATCACAGCATTGTCATTAATAATTTTTATATTAGATTTAGATAACACAACAAAATGTCAAACAACAAATGAGCACACGCTTTTGGCAGTAATAATATCCTCTATATCCGTCTTAATCTTTTTTGTTGGCATAAAAACATCTACAGCAAAAAACAGGGGCGTAAAAAATGACGATTAAAATATTAACAATAATAATATCCCTGTTAGTTCTCCTTGTCTCTTCAACTAAAAAGAACGTAAAAGCTTCGATAATAGGTTTTTTCATATCATTAGTAATGCTAGCGAGTCTAGTATATGAAAACAGATACGAATTATTGATAATAGCCAGTAACATACTTTTTATATTGTTATTCATTTCATACAGCTACAAGGAATATGATAGGAAGATAAAAAAATGATAAGAGATTATTTGCTACCTATAATTGTTTGTTTACCAATAGTTGGATCTTTAATAGATCTAAATAAAAAGAATAAAGGTCTAATATCTATCATTGCAATTGGATTGAGTATGTTGGTCTCCATATATCTGGCATATCGATATTATGTAGATCCATCATATTACACCTCTAACACATTAATAAATTGGATACCATATCTAGGAATAAACATAGACCTATTTATTAATAAAGAAGATTCTCTTTTATTATCTTTGTGTCTAATGTGTGTTTTTATTTCCTGTCTTGTTCCAAAAATAGATACAAAAAAAGAATCTATAAATTATCCTATAATAGCAATACTAACCTCTATAAGCGCGGCATTCATACTCTCCAGAAATCTTCCTTCAAAAATACTCTTATGGGAGGTTTGTTGGATACCCATATTCATACTAATGATAAAAGAAAAACAAAAATCTCTTTCGGTATACTTTTCTAGAATATGGTTCATTGCAGAGTTGGTGTTAATAAGCGGCCTTGTAGCCATACAATCCTCTATAAATGACAATATCATTTTTTTGATTCTTACAACAGGGACAATAATAAGATCAATGTCACTACCTTTTGATAGATCCATACTAATGATAAATCAAAATTGTTCTAAACTTACTTCATTAAATAGCACACTAATTCTACAAATATTAAGCGTTACCTTTTCCTTGCAGGTTCTTACGACATTTAAAGTACAGATCGAATTATTTGGACCCTATATTTTTATATTACTAACTATAATGTCAATCTTTAAAATATTTGAGCTATTAATGAAGTCCGATGTAAACCATATAATAGAGACACAAACCTCTATTTTTACCCTAATGATAATGTCTTACATCTTCATAATAGAACATAGATCCATAACGGATCTATTGATAGCCAAATCTCTATTAAATATATCTATTGCTTATATAGGGCTTTATATCGTCTCAAAGACGATAGACATAAAAAAACTGAACTTTTGGTTTTTCATATCTTCGATCATGGCCTTGTTCTTCATGTTCCTGTTCTATGTCACAAAATACTTTATAAACATGGTAGAACTATGGAACCTCAATCAACAATGGACTCAAACAATACTATATGTTCAACCAATACTCTTCTTCACAGCTACAACTTTTGTACTAATTAAGACTAAAAATAAAAAAAGGGATCACAGAGGGAAAACAACTAAATGATAAATATAATGAACCTAATGCCAGAACTAACATTATTTGCATCATTAATATCCTTACTGACATTAAAACCTAACAAAAAGATAGCTAAGATAATTTGCTTTTCTGGTATCGCAATTTCTACATCAGCCATAGCAGCCAATTCTTATCTACAAGAAGAAGTTACATTATCAACATTCTTTAAGATATACATAAGCATATCTTCTTTATTGTTTCTTGCTATATATGGGAAAAAACATGCCATATTGGAAAACGCTTCTATACTCGGAATATTAATTTCGTCATTGATTCTGTTCTCTTTTAGTAATCCATTGATCGTTTTCTGTTCAATGTCCATGATACTAATATCTTTACTATCATTCAGCATTACAAGGGAGCACATTAGTGAATATAATAATGTGGTGTTTATAATTTCCACAATAATCTCCATGATCATCTACAAAATATCACCCACCACATCTTTATTAGCATTAATTATAATTGGACTTTGGATCTTAATTAGAACAAAAAGCAGAGACATTGAGGCCCTTTTTGTGTTTTTGCTAATACCTATCCTTATATATCCAAGTATAACAACAATATTCTCTAAAGAAGTGGCCTTGGCAAAATTATCATTTGCTATAACAGGTTCTTCCCTTTTATTAACGGCTTCAATATTAATAATGTATGCAAAAAAAGAGATAATAACTAGGTCCTCTAAGTATGCATTATTTTACATCGGAGATATATTCATAATATTAAGCATTGGAACACCAGAAGCTATTTCTTTAGCCGTAATGATGTTATTACTTATACCCTTTACTTACTCTGAGTATCTAGATGAACTGAATATAAGTCATTTTGCTATGATGCCAATATTTGCACCATTTATAATTAAGCTATCATTAGCAAGGCTGTTAGTCCTTTTAGAAAATTGGCATTTATTAACCATTTTGGGCATATCTACAATCATATTCTGGTTTTATGGTGCTAAAGAACTAAGTAACGACAAAAAAGAGAATATGATTTTAAATAAAAGGCCAATATATATTAAAGTATTATCAATTATTGCTGTCTCTTTTGTAGTTATCTTCTTTAATTATATTCAAGGTATGTTAAAAATAAGCATGCAGTACCTAAAATAGGTGAAAACTGATGGAAAAAAAATATCTAATAAAATTTAAAGATAACTTGATAAGAGGTCCTTTCTCTGAATTAGAGATAGATGACATGATATACGACAACATAATAAACGGAGAAGAAGAAGTAAGGGAATACCCAGATGGTGAGTGGATAAACATAGCTAAAATTGAACATTTCTATGATGTATTCATGGGTGCCTTTGAAATAGAGAAAGAAGTAAAGGTTAGTGATAAAGAAACTTTTGTGGATTCACCTACAAAGACCAATATTAAAAACAAAAAAGATAAATTAGATAAAACTACCGTACAAGAAGACCTCTCTAAGAAAACGAACAACAAGAAAAAAGATAAAACAGATAAAACAGAAATATATAATAGCGAAGACATAAGAGTAGTTGCAGAATCACTAATAAAAAAGAAAGAGCATGCAATACTAGATCCAGAAAAAAAATCACCGATAATACCACAGGCTGTCATTGTTTCTCTTGATGAACCACAAGAACATAAAACATTATCAAAAAAAACGAAACTGATCATCGGCGCATCTTTAGTATTATTATTAATTTTACTAGTTTTAGGCTTGGGCAATAGCAACGATGTAGATTCCATAGATATAAATGGCGTAAAACTAGAGAAAAATTATATAGAGATAAAATTACCGGTTGCAGAAACAATCAAATATTCACCACAGGAAGCTTTAAAGCTAAAACAAGAAGCGATAAAACTATTAAGCAAAGACAACCTTTTAAGCTATAAAAAGGCCTTAGGCCTGTTACATGAAGCTGCAGAATACGACGTAAATTCGGCAAGCATATTATCATACATAGCATATTGCTATGCTCGACTATACAATATTTCCAAAAAAGACACTGAATACGTAAATGCTTTAAGAGCTATAATAAATAGAGCGGAAAAGTCAGATCAAAATATTGAAACCATATCATTGGCCAAAATGGCTTATTTTAACTCTCAAAAAGATTACAAGAGCTCTGTATCTATTTTCAATGAATTAATGTCATTAATAAAAGATCCAACAAAAATAGACAACAAAACCCTTACAGCAGCAGCAGAATCTCTAATTGGTAGTGGAGATTATAATTCTGCATTTCAAATAACTTCCTCAATAAACAAGAATCAAGCATCTGAATATCCAAGGTCATATTACATACAAGCACTAATAAGAATGAATAATAAAGAATATGAAATGGCCTCCACAGATCTTAGAACAGCATTACGATTAAACCCTGATCATTCTGAATCACAAATAAAACTCTTTGAAATGAATAAAGATGCTGTCGCCACTAAGATGTTCACGTATTTAAAGGAAAACATATCAAACATAAATCATGAAGATGCATCTACTATATTATATTTATTGGGCAACATAGCTGTACAGAACTCCGATATAGAATCAGCTAATTTATTCTACGAAAAAGCACTAGACTTCTCGTCTTCTAACGTAAAAGCAATGATAGCATTTGAACAATTAGGTGGAGATGTCTCAAAATATAAAAAGACTGCACTACAAATGCCAAACACATACATAGAATCAAGTACCTTTTTAATGAGAGGAGACGAACTATTACATCTCCAAAAATATAGAGACAGTTCATTGCAATACAGGATGGCAACAAGTCTTGAACCACAGAACATGATAGCGTGGTATAAATTAGGGGAATCATATAGATTAAGCTATGAATATACAAAAGCTATTGATGCATACAGCGAGAGTCTAAAGATAGATAAACTATCGTTACCTGCATTGGTAAAATTATCTATAATACAAACAGATCTATATTTATTCCAAGAAGCCACTAGCAATCTAAAGAAAGCACAAGAAATAGATCCTGAAAATCCAGACGCTCTTTTCGCCATAGGTTATTTACATGCTAAGAGTGGAATGGAAAAAGAAGCTGTAGAATATTATCATAAAGCAGTAAGCCAGAATTTCTCTCACGTTGATTCTTTATTCATGTTAGCAAAATTGAATTTAAAATATGAAAAATACGATGAAGCAAGGTTGTTATTCGAAAAAGTACTAAACTCTCAGCCAGATATGTTCGAATCATACATCTATCTTGCAAGGATACTGGCAAGAACAGACCACATATCAAAAGCAGAAAGATACGTAGAAAACCTTAAAAAAATGTTCCCTGATGTAGCAGAAATATCTGTAGCATTAGCTATGGCCTACATGGATGCTATGGATTATGATAGAGCAGAGTTACAATTAAAAGAGGCACTAAAAAAGAATAAATACTCAATACTCGCACTAAAATATTATGCAGAGTTAAGCCAAAAATTAGGAAGAAACAAAGATGCAGTATCTTATTATGATACAATTGCCATAATTGCTCCTTACTACCTTGAGGCCTATGACCAAAAATCAAAAATACTTTGCAGCCTTGGACAACAAGCTAATTGTGAGCAGGAACTTTTAAAACTAATAGAACTGTGTCCAAGATATCCTATGGCACACTATACCTTGGCTAAAATGTATTATAAGAATGAACAATATGAGAATACAGAACAAGCACTAACACGAGAGATAGAATATAATCCTTTCATCAGAAATTCTTATCTTCTTCTTGGAGATACTTATATAAAACTTAATAAGGCCCAAAAAGCAGTAGAACTATATAGTAAAATGTTGAAAGAAAATAAAAAAGATCCATATGGTCTACTCGGTCTTGCAAAAGCGTATTATGCTGCTAAAGATTTTACTGCGGCAGAGACTATGGTAAAACAAGCAAGACATATAGACCCTTCTATAAACGACATCTACCATGTAGAATGCATAATATTCTATCAAATGAAAATGTTTGCAGAGGCAAAGAATTCATGCGAAGAATTCATTAAGAGAGCTCCTGACGATGCAAATGCAGGTGAAGTTAAAGACATAATATCAAAGATAAGTAATTAAAAAGGATGATTAAAAAATGATTGATCTTAAAAAATTATCAGAGAACCCAAATGAATATAAAGATTCATTGTCCGCAAGAGGCACTGACACAACAATTGTAGACAAAATAATAGATCTAGATAAAGGAAGAAGAGAACTAATAACCAATGTAGAGAAGCTAAGGAATGAGAAAAAACAGAAAAGCCAAGATTTTGCTAAGGCAAAAAAGGCTTCTCAAGACACTTCTTTAACAGAACAAGATATAAAAAAGATAGACAATCAACTTACTGAACTAGATTCCAAATTAGAAAAAGCTCAAAAAGAACTTGATTCATTAATACTATCCATACCAAATTATTTACTGCCAGATGTACCCAAAGGAAAGGAGTCTTCTGATAATAAAGTAATAAGAACTTGGGGCAATAAACCAAAGTTTGATTTTAACCCTAAAGATCATGTCGATATAGGCGAAGACCTAGGTATCATAGATTTTAAAAGAGCCGGAAAAGTAACTGGTGCAAGATTCGTTTTTATGTGTGGTCTTGGAGCAAAGCTTGAAAGGGCATTAATAAATTTCATGTTAGATACACATACAAAAGAGAGTGGTTACAAAGAACTATTAACACCACTAATCGTGAATGAACAATCCTTAATTGGCACAAGTCAACTGCCTAAATTCAAGGAAGATCTTTTTAAATTAGAGAATTTCCCATATTACTTAATACCAACAGCAGAAGTACCAGTTACAAATTTTTATGCTGATGAAATAATAGAGCAAGACAAACTTCCTATTAAATTTGCTGCCTTCTCTTCCTGTTTTAGAAGTGAAGCTGGTAGTTATGGCAAAGACACTAGAGGCATGATCAGACAACATCAATTCAATAAAGTAGAGCTAGTAAAAATAACAGATCAGCAGACTTCTATACAAGAACATGAAGAACTAACTAAAGATGCAGAAAAGATATTACAATTATTAGGATTACACTATAGGGTAGTACAGCTTTGTTCAGGAGATATCGGTTTTGCAGCAGCAAAATGCTATGATTTAGAAGTATGGCTACCTTCGGCTAATGATTATAGAGAGATTTCATCATGCAGTTTGTTCCTCGATTTTCAAGCGAGAAGAGCAAAAATTAGATATAGAGATAAGACCACAGGAAAACCAACATTCGCACATACAATAAATGGAAGTGGCCTTGCGTTAGGCAGAACAGTAATAGCAATATTAGAGCAATATCAAACAAAAGAGGGAGAAGTTCTTATACCTGATCTACTTCGTCCATATATGGGCATAGATAAAATAAATAGAGCTTAATGTTCTCTATATAATATTCTTTCTATTTTAATAGCTTTACCTGTAGAAGGATCCGCCTCTACACAAACACCATTAACACCAAGATTACTCTCGTCACTAAACTTAAATGCTATCGGTAGTTGTGTTAAGAATCTTTGTATAATTATATCCCTATCAACGCCTATTACAGTATCCATAGGACCACACATGCCGGCGTCCGTTATATATGCTGTACCTTTGTGAAGTATTCTTTCGTCAGCTGTTTGGACATGAGTATGTGTCCCAAAAACAGCAGTAACCTTTCCATCAAGGTACCATCCCATTGCTTCTTTCTCACTCGTAGTTTCTGCATGAAAATCAACAAATATCATCCTGTTCTTTGTTAGTGGATACTTTAACAACACTCCATCAACAGCCTTAAAAGGACAATCTATGGTTTGGACAAAAGTACGACCCATTATATTTATGATCACAAATTCATTATCCCCTCTTTTAACAACTGTATATCCAAGACCGGGAGTAGAAAACAGGTCGCTGTTAGGATAATTCAAAGGACGTATTATCTTTTCAGGTCTTGAATCAAGATAATTATAGAGTTCCTTGTACTTCCATATATGATTACCAGAAGTCAACACGTCTATACCCATTATGAAAAGTTCTTCTGCCACATCTGGCGTTAACCCCATTCCACCAGAGGCATTCTCTCCATTAGCTATAATAAAATCTGGACTGAATTTTGATTTTATCTGAGGAAGATACTTATGTAGAGCTCTTCTTCCAGCTTTGGCGACTATATCACCCAAAAACACTATCTTCATTATTTTGCCACACCTACGGCTCTTGTCTCTCTTATAACAGTAACTTTTATTTGGCCGGGATATGAAAGATCCTCTTCTATCTTTTTAGCTATATCGCGTGATAGAACAACAGCAGATTCATCAGATATCTCTTCGCTCTTCACCATTACTCTCACTTCTCTGCCTGCTTGTATAGCAAAAGCTTTGTCTACACCCGCAAATGATGTAGATATCTTTTCTAGGTCTTCTACTCTCTTAACGTATGATTCAAGCATTTCTCTTCTTGCACCAGGTCTTGCACTACTTAAAGCGTCTGCTGCTTGGACGATAAAATCAAGTACCGTTTCTGGTTTTTCTTCTTCATGGTGTGATCTTATTGAATGTATTATCTCTGGTTTCTCACCATATTTTTTAGCAAGATCAGCTCCTATTTGAGCATGAGATCCTTCTACAGAGTGATCTATAGCTTTGCCTATGTCGTGCAACAAACCGGCTCTTTTAGCGAGCTTAACATCAAAACCAAGTTCTCCAGCAATAGTGCCAGACAAGAACGCTACTTCTAAAGAATGTATGTACTGATTTTGAGAATAACTGGTCCTGTATTTCAAAGAACCTATAAGTTTCAATATTTCAGGATGTATACCTTGTACACCAACCTCAAACATAGCTTGTTCACCATGATCTTTTACTTCTTTATCTATTTCTTTTCTTACTTTATCTACTATCTCTTCTATTCTCCCAGGATGTATCCTACCATCAGCTATCAATCTCTCTATAGAGAGCCTCGCCACTTCTCTTTTAACAGGATCAAAGCCAGAAATAACTACTGTTTCAGGAGTATCATCTATTATAAGATCGACACCAGTTGCAGCTTCTATAGCACGAATGTTTCTGCCTTCTCTGCCGATTATCCTGCCCTTCAATTCATCACTTGGAAGAGTTACAGATGAGATTGTCCTTTCTGCCACATATTCACCAGCATATCTTTGTATTGCGGTTGATATCACATACTTTGCTTTCTTTTCTGCTTCTTCTTTATATTCGTCCTCTATAATTTTTATCCTTTTTGCAGCCTCATGTTTTGCATCTGCAACGATCATTTCAACTTGTATTCTTTTAGCTTCTTCTGTTGTTACTCCAGTAAGAGACTCTAATTTTTTTTGTGCTTCTTTAACCTTATTATTATAGAGTTCTACCTCATCATTAACCTTTTTCTGAGCAGCAGTTAGATCATCTTCCTGTTTTTTTATTTTTTCTTCTTTAGCATCTATAAGAGATATCTTTTTATCTAGGTTCTCTTCTTTAGATAAAAGTCTTTTCTCCCAAGCCTGAATGTCTCTTGTTTTGTCCTTTATTTCCCGTTCTATCTCCATCTTGGAATGGAGCATCTGTTCCTTTAACTGTATCTTTGATTCTTTTTGTATCCTTTCGCTTTCGTTCTTTGCATCTTCCAACAACCTTTGTGCTTCCCTTCTTGCATTAGAAACAAATACCTTGTCCCTTAAGATAAAATAGAGAGCACTTATAATTCCGCCAAATAAAAAAGCACCAAGGCCTATATAAATAGCCTGCAACATAAGCTTTAACCTCCTTTACAGGAGATAAAAAAATAAAAGAGTAGAAATTTAAAAGCGGGTCAGCTTATTCTTTCATCTATAAAATTAATTAGCCTCTCGGATTTATCAAGCAAAACAGAAAGTTCTCCTGTTTGCTGTTCCAAATTCCTAATGTTTCTATCGGCAATTGTCATTGCTGTTATAATGGCTATATCGATCGAAGTTGCGGTACCCAAGGATTTTTCAATATTTCTCATTTCCTGATCAACATATTTTGCAACTCTTATAATGTGCTCACTGTTGACGTTATCCTTCCTGCCTACCCTGAGTTTCCGCCCCAATATTTCAATAACTACGCTGCTTCCGCCTTCCTCCTTCATTTAATATCTCCAAACATATTTTTATTATTAGAGCATTAAAAGATTTGCAGAAAAACCTTAAAAAGTCAAGGAATTACAAGATTTTACGGACGAAACTACGGGGCTCAAATTCGCTAATATTTTCAAGCTGTTCACCGTTACAAATAAAGAATATCGGCTTTTTTATCAACCTTAAAGCACCAAAAAGTGCACCACCTTTTGCTGTTGCATCAAATTTTGTTATTATCAACCCACTAATATTCAAGACTTCATTAAAAAGCTCAAGTTGGCTTTTGATGTTCTGGCCTTGTGTGGAATCAAGGATCATTAACACATGTTTTGGTTCTGTTCCAAGAGCCTTTTTTATTGCACGCTGCATTTTGGAAACTTCAGACATCAAACCATCTTGAGTATGAAGTCTCCCCCCCGTATCTATAATAAGCACATCAACAGAATCGTTCTTTGCTTTAAGTACAGATTCATATGCAACTGCACTTGGGTCTGCACCATGTCCTTTAGAAAAAAAGTCCATACCCAACTTCTTGGCCCAAAATTCTAATTGATCAACACCTGCAGCTCTAAATGTATCTGCACCAGAAAGCATAACTTTTTTATTATATTTTTTCTTTATATGGTTAGCTAATTTCGCAGTACTCGTTGTTTTACCAACACCATTAACACCAACAACTAATATTACTGTCAAGAGATCATCTAAAATAAAGTCCTTTTTATAAGATAACATCTCTGTTAACAATTCATTTTCTATCAATTGTTTTACGTCTTCTGGATTTTTAGTTTTATTTACATTAGATAATACTTTTTTTACAACGTCAGAACCAAGATCTGCTTCATACAGAACACGTTCTAACTCATTATTGAGTTCATGCTTAACTTTATCATCAGAAAAAATACTTTTTATTTTAGAGAGTAGCCAACTCAAAACATTATCCTAAATGAATAGCTATATAATATGTAATTGCAGATATGAATGCTGCAGCAGGTATAGTAAGTATCCAAGCCCAAACTATCTGTCCAGCAACACCCCATCTTACAGATGAAATCCTTTTTAATGAGCCAACACCAACTATAGCTCCTGTTATAGTATGAGTTGTACTAACTGGTATTCCTAGTGCAGAAGCAAAAAACAACGAGAATGCCGCACCAGTTTCTGCACAAAAACCATCTACTGGTCTTAACTTGGTTATTTTTTGTCCCATGGTCTTAACTATTCTCCAGCCTCCAGACAAAGTACCAAGAGCTATTGCGCCATGACAGGCCAAGACAACCCAAAAAGGTATATGGAATTCAGTACCAAGCAAGCCTGCACTGAACAATAAGCTTGCTATTATACCCATGGTCTTTTGTGCATCATTACCACCATGACCTAAACTATATGCAGCAGCAGATATAAGTTGCCCCTTTCTGAAAAGTCCATCTATTTTCATTGGAGTATGTCGTCTAAAGATCCAATAAACTACAACACCCAAGAGCAATCCTATTATCAATCCTATAACTGGAGAGATAACAATAAATGCTATCGTTCTCATTATTCCACTGTATATAAGAGAACCAGTTCCTGCTTTTACTATTCCTGCTCCAACCAATCCTCCCATAAGAGCGTGAGAAGAACTAGTAGGAAGACCAAAGAACCAAGTTATAAGGTTCCATGCACATGCACTCACAAGCGTAGCAAGTATAACGTTAGAGTCGACTATATTTATATCTATGATTCCTTTACCAATAGTGCCTGCAACATGAAGACCAAAAAACAAAAAAGCTACAAAGTTAAAAAAAGCAGCCCACAGAACGGCATACTTGGGTGACAAGACCCTTGTAGAGACTATTGTTGCAATAGAATTTGCAGCGTCGTGAAAACCATTTAGAAAATCAAAAAATAAAGCAAGAAGTATCAATAAGACCAAAGATATCGTCATCTACTTACCCCTGTTTAACAAGTATGGATTGAATCGTTTTTGCAGCATGTTCACAACTATCAACAGCTGCCTCTGCTGTTTCGTACATCTCTTTCCATTTAATTATCATAATGGGGTCTGTCACTTTTTCGAAAAGCTCCGCTATTGAATTTTCTCTCAATTGATCGGCCACGTTTTCTAATCTGTTTATTTCAAGACAATATTCATCAACTCGAGTTCTGTTCTTAGTGTTATCAAGGTGTTTAACTGCATCACAAAGAGCAGAACATGATTGTTCTATTACAACAGCGAATTGCTTCATATATGAATCTGGTGTGGTAAGTTTATAAAGCCCCATTCGCTTTGTTATTGCATCTATTGCATCTATAACGTTATCAAGATTATTTGAAAGAAGAAAAATATCCTCTCTATCAAAAGGAGTAATGAACGTTTTGTTCAACATATCTGATATCTCATGTGTAATAATGTCGCCTTCTCTTTCAAGTTTGTGCATCTTTGCCACAGTGTCTTCATTAAAAGAGCCTTTTGTTACTAACTCATTAAAATACTTTGCAGCAAAATATACATTTTCTGCTTCCTTGTTGAACAGATCAAAAAATCTGTATTCTTTTGGTATAAGTCTGAATCCAACCATTTTAGAATATCTCCTTTATATTTGCTTTAAAAGATTTACCATTTCTACGACACTGAGAGCAGCATCAGATCCTTTATTGCCGCTCTTGCTACCAGCACGTTCTATAGCTTGTTCCATGTTTTCTGCTGTTACTACGCCGAAACCTATCGGCACAGATGTTTCTATCATTACGTTAGCTATCCCTTTCGAAACTTCACTACTTACATATTCAAAATGTGGAGTTGCTCCTCTTATAACACAGGCAAGAGCCACTATACCGTCGTATTTTTTTGATTGAGCCAATTTCTTGCACGCAAGAGGCATTTCAAAAGCCCCCGGCACCCAAAGCACATCAACTTTTTCTGTATCAAGCCCATGCCTATTAAGTGTATCCATTGCGCCATCAAGCATACGTTGTGTCATAAAACTATTGAACCTAGATACCACTACAGCTATTTTGCAGTTCTTCGCATCAAGTTTTCCTTCAAATATTTTAGGCATAAACACACCTCCACTTAAAATCCGATGAACAAATAACATAAAAACATTAGATTGCATAGACCACAAAAAATAAAATTTAAAGCTACAAGATGTTGAAATTAGAGGATATCTAGTTTGTGCCCCATTTTTTTCTTTTTAGTATCAAGATAACTGTGATTATGAGGATTTGATTTAACAACTATTGGAACTGTATCAATTATCTCTAGTCCATAACCACTAAGACCAACTCTTTTTGATGGGTTATTAGTTAATAAACGTATCTTTTTAACACCAAGATATGAAAGTATTTGTGCTCCAATCCCATAGTCCCTAAGATCTGGTTTAAAGCCGAGAGCACAATTAGCCTCTACTGTATCCATGTTCTTCTCTTGTTGAAGTTGATAAGCCTTTATTTTGTTAACAAGCCCAATTCCTCTTCCTTCTTGTCTCATATAAACTATAACGCCAACACCTTCATTGTCTATCATCTTCATCGCTTCATGTAATTGGTCACCACAATCACATCTTAATGAATCAAAAACATCGCCGGTGAGACACTCTGAATGTACTCTAACCAGGATGGAATCCTTTGAATTAAGGTCGCCCCTAACAAGTGCAACATGAATATAAGGATCAGCTTCATTAGAGAAAGTTATTATTTCAAAACCTTCTCCATGTTTCGTTGGTAATTTTGCTCTTGCTTCTTCTTTAATAAGAGTTTCATTGGACATCCTGTATTTTATTATGTCTGCAATAGTACCTATTTTTATGTTATGTTGTTTAGAAAAATTTATAAGATCATCCATCCTTGCCATAGAACCGTCGTCTTTCATTATTTCACATATAACAGCAGCACGTCTTAATCCTGCCATCTTTGCAAGATCAACAGATCCTTCTGTCTGCCCCGCTCTTTTTAATACACCACCATTTTGTGCTCTTAAAGGAAACACGTGCCCAGGGCTAACGATGTCCTTTGGCTTTGCATCCTTTTTAACAGCACTCAATATTGTAACTGCTCTATCAGCAGCACTTATCCCAGTAGTAACTCCACTTGCAGCCTCTATAGAAACAGTAAAAGCAGTACCAAATTGTGATCTATTATCATCTGTCATCATTTCTAGACCCAATTGATCTACTATAGCACCATCTAGACTAAGGCAAATTAGTCCACGTCCATATTTTGCCATAAAGTTTATTATCTCTGGAGTAACATACTCTGCAGCAACTACAAGATCACCCTCGTTTTCTCTATCTTCATCATCTACCAGAATTACCATTTTACCTTTTTTGATATCTTCCAATAGTTCTGGAACGCTAGATATAAAATTATTATTCATAACCAAGTCCTTTTAAATACTCTTCTGTTATTTTGTTGTTCCCTTCTTTACCCAATAGCCTATGAACATATTTTGCAAGAACATCAAACTCTATATTAACCCGGTCTCCAACTTTCAAATCTAGAATATTAGTTACCTTAAGTGTGTGTGGAATAATAGTAAGTCTTATTATGTCTCCTTTAATATCATTAACGGTCAAGCTAACACCGTTTATTGTAATACTACCCTTATCAACTATTAAAGAAGAATACTTTGGATCATACTTAACATGAATATCAACACTATTAGCGTCGTTCTTTATATTTGATATAAGACCGACACAATCCACGTGACCAGAAACAAAATGTCCTCCAAAACGACCATTTGCCAACATTGCTCTTTCTATATTAACAAGTTCACCCGTTCTCATCCATTTCAGATTACTAACAGATAGTGTTTCTTTAGAAACATCAAAATATACAAGACTGTCTTTTACAGATCTTGCCGTTAAACAAACACCATTAACACTAACAGAATCACCTAGCCCTATATTAAAGTCCTCTCCCACATCAACTTCAATAGAGTTATGCTCTGTCCTTTTTATCAAACCTTTTCTTTCTATGATTCCTGTAAACATGATTCGTCCTTAAATATCAAAATGACCTTCTACGGCAAGTGTATTTTCTAGCATTTCTTGTTTTTCTATTATTAATCTTGGGTTTATGTTTAACTTGTTGTCTTCTTCAAGTTCAATAGGAGCAACAAACATATTGAATTTGTCTATCATATCAAGAGCATTCTCTATAAAAGAACTACTCAACCTTGGACCCGCCTCTATCATTATTTCTCTAGCATTTAGCTCTTCTGTTAGAACAGGGATCAAGGTTTTAAGATCTATAAGCCCTTTGTCATTAAGTTTTGTCCTTATTATTTGTACATCATCATTATTTATTCTTTTGTTACTACCTGTAGCCACGATTACTTTATTTCCAGAATTAATTACATTTAACTCTTTGCTGTTATAAAGATCGTTTAATTCCAGATTTTCATCAAGAATAAGTACTCTGTTAGGAAAAACACCGTCTTTAATTCTAACTGTAAATTTTGGATTGTCTTTTTTTATCGTCCCAAGTCCTGTTATTATAAGATCAGAAAAAGACCTTAACTCATGCACTCTTTCTCTAGCAAGCTCACCCGTAAACCATGTGCTACCCATAACAGCATTTAAAGATATAGCCATTTTTAATCTTACAAAAGCGAGTCCACTATTATTGTATTTATGAAAACCCGGATTTATTTCTCTACATTCTTTTTCTCGTATACCTGTTCTTACATTAATACCACTTGAGATAAGTTTAGAAATGCCTTTACCACAAACAGAAGTGCAGTCATCACCAGCACCTATGTATACAGTACGTATACCGGCATTAATGATTGCATCAGAACATGGTGGCGTCTTGCCATGATGATTACATGGTTCAAGAGTAACACAAATATTTTTACCTTTAACATCATAACCATTGGACAACGCAGAATTAATTGCATTCACTTCTGCGTGATCAGAACCAAATTTTTGGTGGTATCCCTCTCCTAATATTTTTCCTTCATCGTCAAAGACAACAGCTCCAACTCTTGGATTAGGCAAAGTCATATTACGAGCTTTTTTCGCAAGCTCAATCGCCCTACCCATTAATGATGAAGGAACATCTTTCATCTTTTTATTTTCTTTGCTTCTTCAAAAAGTCTTTTTTCATCTTCAGTACTTGGTTTTATTGTCAGACCATGTAGGCTTGGTTTAGTATTATTATCAACGTGTACAAAAGATATAAAACCGTCAACAATGATCTGTTCTTCTCCTCTTAAACTAACTTTTGTATACGTCACAATACTGGTCTTGCCTGCATACACCACTTTGCTAGATAATTTAATTATATCACCAAGTCTAACTGGTTTTGAAAAGTGCATGCCATGGACTTTAACACAAACAAGGTTCTGTGGTTTTACAAGTTCTGTAGCAGCAATAAAAGCAGATTCCACGAACCACTCTGCACTACGACCAGCGAACAATGTTCCGTGGTGATTTAAGTCTTCTGATTTTATTAATCTGTGTGTAACAAATTCTTTTAACGACATTTCAAATCACCTCACGATTTTATTATTTTCGTCAAGTCTTATGACACTTGGTTTGTGTGTTCTTATTTCTTTTTCATCTATATGAGCATAAGAGGCAACTATTATTTTGTCTCCTTTTTTTGCTTTGTGTGCAGCAGCCCCATTAACAAAAAAATTTCCGCTGCCTGCTGGTTCTTTTATCACATAAGTAGAAAATCTTTCTCCGTTGCTAACATTATATACGTCTATTTTTTCGTTAACATAAAGGCCACAAGCCTCTATCATGTCCTCTGGGATCCCAAGACTTCCCTCGTAATCAATATCTGTTCTCGTAACTCTAGCCCCATGTATCTTGGATTTCAAAACTTCTATCATCATAAAAATTCCTCTCACAAAATTATATTATCTATCAATCTAACAGACCCACAATAACCAGCAACAGCAACTAAACAATCTTTTTCTGCCTTAAGTACTGGAGTAAGACAACCTGCTTTAACTATTTCCAGATATTGAACACTAATGTCTGGCATTAAAGTTTCTAATCCAACTTTTTTTAAAGAATTAACATCTGTATTACCATTATCAAAAGATTTTTTTATTAAAGATAATGATCGTGATAATTTTAATGCTTTTTTTCTTGTCTCACTGTCAAGGTATGAGTTTCGTGAGCTCATAGCAAGACCATCTTTTTCTCTAATAATAGGACACCCTATTATTTCAACGCCCATATTAAGTGCCAAAGACATCTCTCTTATTAAGACCAATTGTTGATAATCTTTATTACCAAAATAAGCTTTGTCTGGTTTACAAATGTTAAATAATTTTGCCACTACCGTAAGAACACCTTCAAAATGCCCGTGCCTGAACTTACCACACATAGTTTTACTGATCTTCTTTTCATTAACGACCAACTCAGAAGTATTGTCTAAATACATAGAACGAGTATCTGGAACAAACACAAAATCACAGCCACAACTCTTTAGCTTTTCAAGGTCTTGGTCAAGGGTCCTTGGGTATTTATTAAAATCTTCATTAGGACCAAATTGTATTGGATTAACAAAAATACTTACACCAACAACATTATTCTCTTTTTTTGCTCGTTCTACCAAAGATAAATGCCCCTCATGAAGATTGCCCATGGTAGGAACAAAACCTATTTTCTTGCCTACTGAATGCATCAAGTCACAAAAATTGCGAGTTTGATCTATATCTTTTAACACTCTCATTAGTGAGCCTCTTGATTAGTTTTTTCAACAGGGATTTTGCTTTCGAATAATATTTTTTCTATTTCTCTAAGTATTTCTTCTGCCATCACCCTTTTTTCTGATTCTTTAATATATTTTCTTATACCTTTTTTATCTATTATAATGGCATTACTCGTCTTTGAATCTATAGCATCTACAGAATTAGCCACTACAACATCCATACCTTTTGAAACAAGCTTGTCTTTGGCGTTTCTTTCAAGATCGTTTGTTTCTAAGGCAAAACCAACCATTAATTGATTCTTTTTCTGCTTAGATAGTTCGCTAAAAACATCTATAGAAGGTTTCATGTTCAAAACCATGTTCTTGCCATCTTTTTTTATTTTTTCTTTAAGAGGCTGATTACTAAAGTCACAAAGAGCTCCTGCGCTTATATATATATCTGTTCCATCAAACACACCACTAACAGCTTTATAAACATCCTCTGTTGTTTCAACTAACATTATCATTTCTGAGTAATATTTAACCCAAGGAAATCTTTCAACTACTTCTTTATTGCAAACTAAAATCACTTTTGCTCCTCTCAACCAAGCATTGCGAACTAGTTCAACACCCATAAGACCACTAGAACCATTCTCTATGTACCTTACAGGATCTATATATGCACGCGTAGATCCTGCCGTGATCAACACCGTTTTGTTAGCTAATGAAGAATCTGTAACTGCTCTTTCATTCTCTGAAACAACTATTTGATATATAAGCTCAACATCTGGAAGCTTCCCTTTACCTACGTCACCGCAAGCAAGTTCTCCTTCTGCAGGATCGTAAACAAGATATCCCCAATCTCTTAACTTAGAGACATTCTCCTGCACAGCAGGGTGTGTTAACATGTTGGTGTTCATAGAAGGAAAAATATAACAAGGTTTATCAAGAGCAAGCATCACTGTACTAAGAAGATCGTCACAAACGCCACTAGCTAGCTTCCCAATTATGTTGGCTGTTGCTGGTGCAACTATCATAACATCAGCCCATTTTCCCAACTCTACGTGTTCTACTTCACGAGTACTCGTAAATAATTCTGTATAACACTTATTTTTACTTAATGTTTCTAATGTGGTCGGTGTAATAAAATACTTAGCATTTTCTGTAAGAATTGTCTTTACCTCGTGCCCATCCTTAACGAACATTCTTACAAGGTCCGCTATTTTATATGCCGCTATACCGCCACTAACACCTATTAATATATTCATCGTCATCCCCCTTTAGTACTGTTGTAAACATTCATCATCCCTCTAAAGATAAGATTCTCTACATACTCATGTTTAGAGTTTAAAAGTTCTCCCATAAATTTCCCTGCTCCACCAGTTATAACAACAGGTATATTAGATACTCCAAAAGAAAGCTCTGTAGTATTTATTATGTGTTTTACCCCAGATGAAAGAGTAAGACATATACCACAATTCATTGCATTCATTGTGTCTTGGCCGTACGTCCCTTTTGGATCCATTGGTTTAAGACGAGGAAGCATGCAAGTATAATCATTTAGAGATTTAAAACAAAGTTCAAATCCGGGAATTATCACACCACCTTTAAAAACAGAGACACCATCCTGTTTTATTACGAAATCAACTGTTATGGCTGTACCAGCATCTATAACGACAAATGGTGGATCCATTAAAGTAAGAGCACCTTCTATTGCTATTAATCTATCAACACCAACTCCATCAACATTATGTTTAAAAGAAAATCTTGAACGATTATTTAATATAGTAGCTCTTTTACCAATATTTTTAAAGTGCAACGCAATGTCATTAACCTTGCCTGGAACAACTCCAGTAACTACGACCTCGCTGACACCACTTGTTATATCTGTAAGATGTTCTACTGCGTAGGCACTTGTAGGCAAAGAATGTATAAACATTTTCTCATCCATTACCTTAACATTGGTATTTCCTACTTCTATATAAACGGCCACAATTATTTCCCTCTTACTTCATCACAGAAAACATTAACAGCTTTTTTAATATCTTGTTTAAGGTCTAGTTTTGGCTTAACAAAAGATGGCACTTTTGAGGTAGTAAGCCCGATAAGATCATTTATTACCAAAACCTGACCATCTGTAGCTGCACCAGAACCTATACCAATGGTTGGCACACTTATCTCCAACGTTATAGCTTTGGATAATTCTTCATTAACACATTCAAGAACTATACTAAATACTCCAGCCTCTTCTAAAGCTTTTGCATCACCCATAATATGTTCTGCAGATCTTTGAGTATTACCCTGCATTTTATATCCACCAAGTTTTAAATAGCTTTGTGGTGTTAAGCCCAAGTGTCCCATCACAGGCACACCAGCTTTACCTAATGTTTTTATAAGCTCTATGTGTTCTTTGCCACCTTCTATTTTAACTCCGTGTGCTCCGGTGCTCTGCATAACGTTCATGACGTTCTCTAAAGACCTTTCAAGACCCATTGATATGCTCATGAAAGGCATATCCACTATTATTATTTTATTTGGGGCACCTTTCACTACAGCTTTAGCATGATGTATCATGTCATTAAGAGTAACAGCGATAGTATCTTTGTGACCAAGAACAACATTACCCAGCGAATCACCAACAAGAATCATATCAATATCTGTTTGATCCAAAATACCAGCCATTGAATAATCATAAGCTGTGAGCATGGTTATTTTATGAGTGCCTTTTTTAGACGATATATTTCCCGGATACATATCACCTCCACTCTGCTACTGCAGAATCAAAATCCTTTGACCTTTTCTTTATTTTTTCAGAAATGTTATTTTTACTTTCTTTCTGAAGGACAGAAAGAAATTTTTTACTCTCTATATTATCAAAAGCCTCGTCCATTATCTTAGACATGGCTGTCCCTTTTTCCATTTCCTGCCAAATCTTAAGACCACCAGCCTTAGCAACAGGACTTATTGCTTCATACATACCTTGTATTCCCTTTTCTTTTATGACCTCAAGCATGTAAGAAAGTTCATAAAGACATTCTTGGAGTGCTATCTTTTCTGAAACACCTCTCTTTTTCAACATATTGAATGTTTCGACAATAAGTGCTGGTACTCCTCCACAAATTATCATTTGTTCTGTAAAAAGATCAGATATCGTTTCTTCTATAAAAGAAGATTCTATGATGGGACCTAGCTTTAGTGCTCCTGCAAGCTGGACAAGTATTTCTTTTTCTTTTTTAGTATCACACGAACTAACTACCGGGGTATATTTTCCATCAAGATAATTCAATCTCATTACTTTAGCCACAGCCTTAGGCGCAAGCAGTATTTTGCCCGCATTCAACTCTATGCCTTGATAACCAATGCTAAATCCATGAGCAAAAACAAATATAAATTCTGGTTTTATATATTTAGAATAAATTTTGAAAAAATCTTTATGTTCTTCATCTGGTATAAGAAGACAAAAAACACCTCCAATAGAATTTAAAAAAGCATCTTTAATATTTTGTACTTCAAAACCATCGTTAGAGGCTTTCCTTATAGAAGAACTATTGTTTCTTAATAGTATTGTAACAAAAACGCCAGAGTCCCTCATGTTTTTTGCCCAAACAAGAGCCTGATTACCATAACCAATTATATTAACCCTTAACTTGTTCTTTTCAGTAAGTAGTATCGGAGTTTTTTTTAATTCTTTAGATTTTTTTATTTCTATGATCTTTTCAAGTACGTCTTTGGTCCAAACTCTCCACCCTCTACCATCCCTAAGTGGCGCAGGAATAACACCTTCTTCTTCCCATCTTATAAGTGTGTTTTTTGAAACACCCACAAGACGCGCTAATTCAGAGGAGTTGTAATAAGGTCCTTTATATTCTTTGTTCATAGGTATACCTAACTATACCCATAAAGAAAGGGTGTCAAGCCATTCAAATCACAAAACATTCACCAAGCCTCAACACAAAATTCTTACTAAGCATTTAATATTAAAGCATAAAGGGGAGGTGCCAAATGAATGAGGTATTATTTTTTGATATAATAAGAAGACTAAGAGAACAGATGTTAGAAGAAAGCTTAGAGCAGGAGAAGAAACAAGAAATAACCATAAGACGAAAAAGATTACCAAACAGCCACAAGGAAGAACACAACATCAGAACATTGACAGCTTTAATACAAGAACAGTAAAAAAACTGTAATCTATCAAAATCTAAGTCCTGTTTGACCATAACCTTGTTCTTTAAAGATATTCTGGAATAATTCAAGTTGGCCCACATCATAGGTATTCTCGTTATTACATTTTTGTATAAATAATCTATCTCTATAATTAAGGTACGGTAAAAGCTCATCTATTACCTCTGTATTTATAAAATCAGGATAACAGGTCATCCTTAGTTCATAATCAACACCAGAATCTTTTATTATGTTATAACTTTTCAAGATCTTCGTGCCATCAACGCCTAAAGACTCTTTATAGCGTTTAAAAGATGTTTTTATATCAAGAGCAAAATAATTTACTAATTTATTTTTTATTAACTCGTTTACAACTTCGGGGTTAGATCCGTTAGTGTCTACTTTTATCAAAAGTTCAAATCTCTTTTTTACTTCAACGCAAAAATCCAAAAGGTCTTTTTGTATCGTTGGTTCTCCTCCACTAATAGATATACCGTCTATAAACCCCATTCTTTCTTGTATTAAAGAAAAGATATCACTCATTAACATCGGCTGTGGTGGACAAACAAAATCAAAAGATATTTGTTTATTATGACAATAAGGACACTTCATATTACAGCCTATTGTAAACAGAACTGTAGATATCTTATTAGGAAAATCTATTAAACTTGTCTTTTGTACTCCTGCTATCTGCAATTCTATACACGGCTCATGTTATAGGTTTCTCTTAATTCAAACTCCTCTTGTTTGCCTTTATTCCACTGTCTTACTGGTCTATAAAAGCCAACCACCCTAGAGAAAACTTCTGTATCACAAGAACCATTATCTTGAGGACACTTATCGTGTCGTCCATTTATATAGCCATGATTAGAACAAACAGTAAACGTTGGCGATATAGTAAAATATGGAAGATGGAAATTAGAAGTTATCTTCCTTATAAGATTTTTACATGACTCAGAAGAAGACATCGCTTCACCTACAAAACCATGTAGTACTGTGCCCCCTGTATATTGTGTTTGTAGATCATCCTGAAGTTTTAATGCTTCAAAGATATCGTTAGTAAAGTTAACCGGAAGGTGTGTTGAATTGGTGTAGAAAGGAACATCCTTGCCTTGTGATATTATTTCTGGATATTTTTTCTTATCAAGTTGAGCGAGCCTATAAGAAGTACCTTCTGCAGGAGTAGCCTCAAGATTATAAAGATGTTTTGTGTTTATCTGATATTCCCTCATTTTTTCTCTCATAAACACAAGTATGTCTTTTGCAAAATCATGACCTTTTTTAGTCGTTATCGGTTCGCCAAAAAGATTAAGGCACGCTTCATTCATTCCCACAAGACCGATAGTAGAAAAATGATTGGCCCAACAACTACCATGATGTTCTTTTATTGGCTCAAGATATATTTTAGAGACTGGATATAAATTATGATCCATTAGTTTATCCAAAACTTTTCTTTTTATCTCCAAAGAATCTTTTGCAAGATCCATTAGCCTTAACAATCTTTCTTTAAATTCATTTTCGTCATTAGAAAGGTAAGCTACCCTTGGCATATTTATAGTGACAACACCTATAGAGCCAGTCATTGGATTAGAACCAAAAAGCCCTCCACCCCTTGCAACAAGCTCTCTATTATCAAGTCTAAGTCTACAACACATAGATCTAGCATCTTCTGGTTTCATTTCGCTGTTAACATAGTTAGAAAAATAGGGTATCCCATATTTCTTAGTCATATCCCAAAGAAATTCATATTCAGGATTATTCCACTCAAAATCTTTTGTTATATTGTAGGTTGGTATAGGAAAAGAAAAGATCCTTCCCATAGCGTCTCCAGCCATTAATACTTCACAAAAAGCCCTGTTGATCATTATCATCTCTTTATGGAAGTCTTTGTATGTATCTGTTGGATGAAGAGTTCCACCCCAAACCACAGGCTCGTCTTTGTGAGTAGAAGGAACCTCTAGGTCCATGGTTATATTAGTAAAGGGCGTTTGAAAACCAACCCTCGTTGGAACGTTCATGTTGAACACAAATTCTTGCATAGCCTGTTTGACTTCTGGGTATGTAAGATTGTCGTACCTAACAAAAGGGGCAAGATATGTATCAAAATTAGAAAAAGCTTGAGCCCCAGCTGATTCTCCCTGTAGTGTATAGAAAAAGTTAACTATTTGGCCAAGTGCCGCCCTAAAATGTTTAGCTGGTTTACTTTGTACTTGCCCATAACTACCCATAAAACCTTTAAGCAAAAGGTCCTTTAGGTCCCAGCCACAACAATAAGTGCTGATCTGTCCTAGGTCATGAATATGGATTTCTCCTTCACTGTGTGCTTCTCTTATCTCTGTAGGATATATCTTATTCAACCAATAAAGCGCAGAAACTTTAGAAGAAATATAGTTATGAAGACCCTGCAAAGAATAGCCCATGTTGCTATTCTCTTTTATTCTCCAGTCATCTTTGCCAAGGTACTCGTCTATTATTTCTAGTGAATCCATAATAAAATTTTTGGATTCACGTATTTTTCTTCTTTGTTCTCTATAAAGAATATAGGCTTTTGCTGTTTTAGCATGCCCAAGTTCTATAAGTGTTTTTTCTACAAGGTCTTGTATCTCTTCTACATTAGGCATAGATCTTGTCGCATGCCTTTGACTAAGGATTGCATGTACATGATATGCAACATGTTTAGCTAATTTGTCATCTTTACCGCCAACAGCCTTTGCTGCTTTAAAAATAGCCTCAATAACTTTAGACTCATCAAAAGGAACTACTGTGCCGTCCCTCTTAACAACAGACAACAATGCACTCGAATTTGTATTGTTTAACATCTATACCCCCATAACCCGTAACGTAAATCTTACACTTTTTAGATTTCCCATTCCAGATTATTATTAGAGGCTGAATATTTTTTTATAAAAACACATAAGTATTTGAAATGAAATAAAAATGATTTAAATACAAAAATAACATGATAAAATAAGGTTGACAAAATAGGGGAGTTTTTTCAATGTTAAAGATAGGAATAATATCAGATACACATGGAAGTTTACCATCCAAGGTGTTTAACATTTTTAGTGGTGTAGATCTTATAATACATGCAGGTGATATAGGCAACGACGACATAATAACTGAATTAAGCTCTATTTGCAGAGTTGTTGCAGTACACGGGAACATGGATACTCACGAACTAGCATTAAAATATCCAAAACAAACAGTGTTTGAAGAATACGGATACAAATTTCATTTATCACACAAAGACTCATACAACGCCGGGGCTGTTGACATAGTAATACAGGGACACACACATACTCCATTAATAAAAAGAGAAACCGGAAAACTTCATATAAACCCGGGTAAAGCTTCAAGCTCTGTTGCCTTATTAGACGTAGACAATAACCTGCTTGATGCAAGAATAATATTTATTTAACCATTCAGGTTCTTTTTACATACAGTAACGCAGTTATCACTTAGAAAACCTAGTTCTTTCCCCATGTCGAGTAACCTTTCTGTTTCATTCTTAGGCAAAGGATTAGACCCACCCATGATCTTTGCTATAACACCCGTAAGTGCAGCATGCTCTATTTTTTCTAATTTGTTATAGGCGCTATAAACATCTTCACCAATAGTTATAAGCCCATGTCTTTTTAACACAACCGCGTCATAATCCTTTATATGATTTTCTATTATCTTGGCATTGTCTGGGCTAGTTGGAGTTGAATACGTTGTAATAGGTATTGCGCCCATAGTTAGAACAAGTTCTGGAAGTATATTGCTAGGTAAACCAGCCCCAGCTATTGTGTAGGCAGTAATATAAGGAGGGTGGGAGTGGATAACAGCATTAACATCTGGCCTCATTTCGTATACTTTTAGATGCATCCTATATTCGCTGGATGGTTTAAATTTTTTGTTACCAGACACGACCTTGGCTTTGCTGTCTATTACTATAAGATCAGAAACCTTCATAAAAGCCTTATTAATACCACTTGGGGTTATAAGGAACCTGTCTTTTGCAAGTTTTATACTTATATTTCCGTCTGTGGCACAAATAAAGCCCTTGCTGTTCATTAACTTAGAAACCTCTATAATACTGGCTTTAAGTCTTGTTACATCTTTAAGCATCTAAGTATCCCTCCAATAACTGCTTACCCCCCTTATATCAAAGGAATTAAATTATTGACATGATTAAAGCCTTTTGTTAGTTTCTCCGCTTGTTTGTGGGTCGTTAGCTCAGTTGGTAGAGCATCTCCCTTTTAAGGAGAGGGTCAATGGTTCGAGTCCATTACGACTCACCACTTTTTTATCCATGGTCGTCCCTATCGTCTAGCGGCCTAGGACACCGCCCTTTCACGGCGGCGACGCGGGTTCGATTCCCGCTGGGGACGCCAATC
>CAYPMK010000007.1:41421-46862 GCA_964411885.1 uncultured Bdellovibrionales bacterium | reverse complement strand
TTTAGCTGCAACATCTATTTGATATTTTTTTATAACAGCATCTGCTTCATGAGGATATGCTCTAGCTGTGTGAGCAAGAAATGTAGCTGTTGTAACAGCGAAGATTGATAAATCTAGTTTTTTTAACCTTGCTTCTGCTTCAGTTATTTTTCCTGTTTCAAGGTCTTCGTTAATCTGTATTCTTTGCTCATTAATTTCAACTAAGGAAGAACTAAGATCATACATAAAATATGAGGACACGCCAAAACGAATAAGTGGGGCTTTATTTAAAGCGTTAGAGATAAGAGGGATTTTCGTTACTGTCATCCATGCATATAATAAAAAACTACCAAAATGACGTTGTAGTATTTCTCCTGCAGGGATGCCTTCATCTATCTCTTTAGAAATAACCTTGCCATCATTAGCAAATAATATTCCTACCATTGTAAAGGTAGCACTAGCACTAATTAATTTTTGAGTTGTAAAGGCGGTTCTACCTACTGTAAAAAGGACAGGAGCACTTGCACCACCACTTGGGATAAAACTTAGGGCAGCTAATACAACATTACAGCCAAGCGCAAATACCTTGGCATCTTGTGCTGTTGAAAATGCTGATGCTACAGATATATTGGTTCGATTTTCTAGTAATGGAGCAAAATCACCAATTATTGTCTCGGTCTTTTCAAGTAATTTCATATATGGATTGAAATAATTTGCGTTGTTAATGTTTTTGAGATTAGAAAGCTCTGCTGCTATATCTGTTGCTTTATATTTCTCTTCAAATTTAAATTCTTCTACCGACTGCTTATCACTTTCTGTTACTTTGTATGGCTGAGTGTATGTGTTATCAGCTTTAGACACTGGCAATTCTTTTTGTTCTAAAGATACTGGTTGTTTTGCTGAAACAGAAGGCTCGGTTTTTGATACTGCTTGTTCTCTATAAGCATCATTTAATGGGATAGAAAGATCAGGAACATATAGTAATTGATTATGCCTAATTGTCTCTAAGCCAAACAAATATGTATCAGCTAAATATCTAGTGGCCTCTCTTGTTAGTTTTACTATCGGCATTTCTCCTTTAATGAGGTCATCAGTGGGTTCATCTCCACTTATCATTAAATAGAAATCCTCTAAAATGCCAGTTTGAGACAACATGTTGCCAGTTCCTCTTATCTGAGAAACTACAGCTTCGGAAATTTTGGTAATATTTAAGGCTCTGGTATCTATGTATTGTCTTAATATCTCTGAATTACCAAGTGTGATTATAAATAAAAATTGGTTCCATTTTTCAGGTTCTGCATTGTTTAAACAATCAATGAGTGCTTTGCGAATATCTTCTGATAGTTTTTTATATATTTTTCCTGAAGACTTATATTTGTACTCTAGAGGATTTAGATCTATCTTGTTCCATTTTTTTTCTATTTCGTTATAGTTCTTGTCTTTATTATTAGTACTTCCAGCGACGGAATTACCCCCGCCTTCACCATTAATAACACTATTTATTAAATCTAAATTGGCTTTGTAATTAAATAGGTACTCTATTGCATTTTTATTAGACTCTTTATTATATTTTTCTAGTTCTAAACTTGCATCCTGACCCAAAACAGCCTTGCTGATGATTTGATCTATGTTGTTTTTTATGTTCCTATTTAGTTGGGTTAATGTAGCTTTTTTATTGTCTGTAAGTCCCTTTATATTATAAAAACTGATCTTTGATAAAGCTTCGCTCTCAAGTTTAAGGATCTCTAGCGTCGATTTATTCGCATACTCAACTATCTCATTATCTTGTTGTGCGAAAATGTTTGTAACTGCAAACAACAGTATTAATAAGATCTTATTCATATAAAGAGGTCCTCCTATACAAAATGAGTTTCTTGCTCATAGAAGGACTTATCGGAGTTATTTAAGAAAAGATTAATTGTTTTTTTATGGTTTAACTATTTGAAATAACTAGAAAATACTGCTTATGCCAGCAAAGAATTGGCCCTTTTTGTATTGGGTGCCTTTATAAAGACCAAGTCTTAATGTTATTGGTAAATGATATAAAACATAACCATCTGTCCTTAATTCTATGCCACCAGAATGAAAATTCTTTTTAAAATCTTTTCCCATGAAGCCGTTATCAGATATTAGGGCACCGTGTATTTTTTTAAAGAACAACGGGAATAGTCCGTGGCCACCATTTATGGTTAATATTGGAAAACGATATTCAATGTTGGTTACCATCATTGAGCGTGAAGCAAAATAACTTACAGGATAGCCTCGCATTAAATAACGTTTACTTCCGAGTATTAGAGAAGTGAATTCTCCTCCTGCAAGGAAGAACATGTAAGGGTCTCCATAGCTGTAAGAGAGATCGTTGTTGATAGCTATTACGTGATGAGAGGTACCAAGAGGTATATAGAATCTTACATTAGTATCTATTTGATATTCGCTGTAAGTTGAGTCCATTGCTTTAGGGAAAGAAGTATATCTTAAAAACCCAGAAAGACCTTTTTCTGGATCGCTAATTGCAGACCATGTACTAGAAACATCTCCATATGCGATCATTCCATATAGACCACTTCTTTTTATTCGTCTTTGTTCAAAGTCCATCATTCTGTAGTGATATGTTAATCCAGTTCCTATAGACCAATGAGTTCCAAGTGGAACAGAAACTCCTGCGCCAGACATTAAGTCTTGTATGATCTCATCTTCACCCATCCATATGTTATCTGTGGTTGCATAGATGCTGTAGCTTGGATAAAAAGATTGGTTTATGTATGAGGCGCTTACAAAAGGTTTTTTTGTTCTTGAATCATATGCTCCACTCAACATGTATTGATGTCTAAATAAAGCATCTGCCCCATAGGTAAGTCCGCCTGCTATAAACCCCCGGTCTACAAATGCAAAAGAAGGTATCCAAAATTTTGGTATCAATGTTTTGAATGGACTATAAGAGCTTTGCTCACTACTCGCCTGTAATTTTTCTGGTGATACAGTTGGCAGGTCTCTAATTGGGAGCTCCATTACTTTATATTTTTTTTGATTAGCTTCTTTTAATTTTGTATTTATTACGCCTATTCTAAAACCATCAGAAGTGTAATAAGTGAGATATATACCATTGTCGTTAACATCAATATCGAATGCACCAGAGATTAAATTTGTTATTTGTTCTGTATTGGATCCATCTAATTCACTTTGATAGATATTAAATACTTTGTCTTTATCATCTATAAAATACAGCTTGTTATTATATATATCAAAATCCTTAATACTTCCTTCGGAGGAGTGAACTGTTATTTTTTCTTTGTCTTTTAACAATATTAATTTTTCTTTTTCATTTGGCATTTTTTCTATGAAGAAAACAGAAAGTTTACCGTCTTGTTCTATACAAAAAGGTCTTTCCACTCTTGCCAATAAAGGTGATGTATATCTTTTTTTCGAATTGTATTCTATTATCATTTGACCAGTAAGAGCTCTTACAGAACAGATGTTATTGTTGTTTGAATTTACAAAAAGAGTCCTTTGAGAATCTTTAATTCTTTTTAATGATCTTTTTGATATGGAATATTTATATAACCAGAAATAACTTGAACCAACTGTATCGTGTGACTTGTTAAACAGAACTGTATCTTCGTCTATCCAACTTATAGAACTTGTATCATCTGAATCTACTTCAACTATCTTTTCATCTGTATCAAGGTTATATATTACTAACTTTGCTTTCTCGTCTGCACTTACTCTGTGGAATGCCATCTTTTTTCCACTAGGAGATAGGCTTACCTCTCTGTTTGTAAAACCACCCTCTATGATATTCTTTATTGGAGTTATGGGTGTTTCTTTTATGTTTGCATTCCATTGACCATACATTTCATTTTTTGTGTTCAGCATTTCTTGCCAAAGTTGTGGAATGTCTTTTTTTGTGAACTGTTCAAAAGAATAACTTGGATAATATGGAACAACACCGGCGTTATGTTTTGAAACCTTTCCTGGGACATCCATTCCATATTTCAGGGCCACATGTTCCATTAATAAATATCCGTCAAGGTATGGCCTGTTCCCTAGTGGCCACACATCGATTACATATGGAGATTTTGCTAGATCATATATTCCTTCTGAATTTAATTTGCCGTCGTAGTTTGCTGTTCTTAGCATTGTGTGAAGATAGGTGGATCTTCCTCTTCCTTTTTTTGACATATTAGTTTCTTCAAAAACTGTATATGCTTCTATAAGGTTAAGTGGAGACATTCCATTAACACTTACGACGGTGCCAAAAACACCTCTTAATATTTTACTATAACCTCTAGTCGTGGAAAGGTTTACAATGTGGGTCATCTCGTGAATACAAGTGTCTCTTAGCCAGTTGTCATATTCTCCAATAGAAGTATAACTTAGAGGAGGTACAGCATATATATAGACCATGTTCTGAGGTACCGGTGTTGCAAAACCATTGTGTTGATCTGTATTATCTACTATTACTACCTGAACTCTTAAATATGGACTTGAATTAAGGTCTTTCGTAAGTATTAAAAAAGCTTCTTCCATGTATAAGGATACTTTTTTTGCAATTTCTTGCATGTTAGAGGAAACGAAAAAAGCTTCTTTTGATTTACTTGGATAATGAACATCAAAATGTTCTGTTTGTATTGTTCTAAAATCAGAATAGTTGTAAGGGACAACACTTTGCATGCTGTATTGTGCGTTTAAGGTAAATGACAGGTTAATTAATATTGATAATATTAGTGTCATATAAAGAGATTAATATATGTATGTTCCTTTTACACCTGTTAAGTTTATTTTTTGTTTGGCCAGTAGAAACATTACACCATTAAACAATTAAAAATAATAATATCAATAACTTATATGGCTTTAGGATAAGGCATAAGAATTGCAAGAGTTATATCTAGTTTCTTTAGACTAAAGGAGTGTTTCTGCCAATGAAGAAAATATTAAGCGCTATTTTGCTTTTAACATTCTTTTTTAATGGTTTGGCATATGCTCAACAGAATAGAACTCCAAAGGCTAGTAACCCCGGTTATATTTGGAGCAGTGGTCCTGAACCAAAGATAGTAACTCCTACTGCTACGACCACATATACCGTTGGTGTAACCGATACTCCTAGCGATAAAGAAGTAAGACAGGGGCATAATCAAATAAAGTTCAACCAAAGCAAAGTAAAACTACAAAACGAGGATATAAATATTGAGCAGGCAGTTAAGGCTGTGGTTGATATGGTGATCTATGACGTTGAACAAACAGAAAATAATACAACAGACAAGATGTCTGCAGTTGGAACGCTAGATGTTATTTTTGCAAATAAGATATTAACAATGGAACAAGAGATAAGATTGGTCGTAAACAGATTGTTGTATGCAGCAGTTTCTTCTGGTGATTCTGGCTCGTGGTCTGCTATAAGCCTTGGAGTTATTGCAAATTACTATCCAAAACCAAAACTCAAAAACCCTTTTTTGCCAAATCAA
>CAYPMK010000007.1:21998-41321 GCA_964411885.1 uncultured Bdellovibrionales bacterium | reverse complement strand
TTTGGTGCTGAATTTGCAATAGCTAATTCTTTATTTGCAGAAGGCGTAGGTTACATGATAGCCGCCAGAGGTGGAGCAAGAGGTATTGCAGCATATGAGTCGTTCCTCATAATGAATAGTGCAAAATATGCAATAACTTTTGCAGAAACTCCACTTGGGATTATGTTCAATAAAGTAGGGAAAGGTATAAAGAATTTCTTTGTAAAATTTGCTCCACAAATAGCTGTGCTTAAAAGAGGTGTCGTAGTTACCTCTACAGTACTGAATATGAATGTTGCTATGGTAACTGCTAAAACACTGCCAAACGTAACTACTAAGGCGACAACAGAAATTGTGCTTAGTGTCGCAGAAAAAGAGGCTGTTAATACTGCTAATACAATAATAAGGACTACTACAAATACTTCCACCAATATGGCAGAAAAAGAAGTCCTTTCTTTGTTACAGAAAAAAGGGATGGATGTTGTAAGCAGTGGAAAATATCTTAATGCTATAAAGCCAGCATCTTTTTCAAATTTTTCAAAATTACCAGTATTCCAGAGTGTAAATAGTGATCTTGTTATTTCTACTGCACAAGTAATAAATACGGGGATAGATAAGTATCTAATAGTTAGTGATAACATTCCTTCAATAGAAGCTGGAACTACAAACATGACTTATACAAGAGTGTTTAAGTTCCAAGATGGTCAGGTAAAAAGTTATTATGGTTTAGGGAACGGGAACGAACCACCTGTTTCTTTAAACCCTCAACAAGCTTCTGAGTTGGATGATCTTATCAATACTTATAATAGTATGTGCAAGGGATAATAAAAAAATAAAATTGTAGAGGTCGTTATGAACTTGTTAGGTTTGTGTTTGTTATTAATACTTCCATTATTACCTACTAATTCAATTATGGCTCAGAGTACATTTTTAATTAATAACGATAGCGTTGTTTTTAATCAAATAGATAAAGCTACTGAGCAAAAATATAATGAGATCATAAAGACAGGTAAAGTTAGTCTTATACAAGGCCCCAACAATACTCTTGAAATAAAATTTGATCCAGAAACAGAAATAGCCATACAAAAGATATTAGATGAAAATATGCGCGACAAGATGTTCTATGAAAGATATGGAACCACAGATATAGAAGCCTTTGAGAATGACCTACGTCAGTCGTATTTAGACTTTAAAGAGTATGGTTTGAGCGGCAAACCTTATGCCGTAGATTATGATTTCAAATATAATAGGTATCCAACACAACATGTAGCAGATAAAACTAGAGTAGATGATCAGCATGTAAGAGCTCAGGTTGAACTTTTCTATGTTCATAATTTGTTGATGATAGAAGCTTTAAAGGATCCAGAAACATTTACCAATGATTTTCTTTATAACCTTCCTTCTTTTTCTGCAATAGAGGCCGGAGCTATGACAGAATTATTGTCACAGAGGATGCTTAAAGTAGAGACTGTAAAAGAAGTTATTAGTGTTTGTTATTCATTATTAAGAAATCTTAACGATAAGATGGAAGAAGACCAAAGCATGAGTTTTAATGATTGGAGAGACAGAAAGGGCAAAGACATAAATAGATATGTGAATGCTTTTGTAGATGTTTTTAATTACGGTTATTGGAAACTTGAGCCTAGATACAACATAGATGGAGAAGTTTTAATAAACCTGATAGCTGCTGCTTCTGCTGGCTATGGCTTTGATATATTAGATTTTGAAAATCAGAAGGATTATACAGATTTTCAAAGAATAGATGAGCTGCTTACTGAATTAGACGTAGATATAGACAGTAATCCAGATCTTAAGAGTTATGTAGATGGGTTAAAACAGGAATATTACCAAAAATATTATTCAGAAGGAGCGCCAGAGCTGTTTAAGAATAGTAGAAAAACCAATGAACAAAAACAAGAGGAACTACTGTCTGAACTTAAATTAATAGATCCTTTGGTGTCTGGGACAAAACCCGTTATGTCTTCTAAATATAAAATATTAAAACTTTTTGGCTCCTTTGCCGACAGAGATGATGATCTTGGTAAAGTAGCTCTATCTTATTTGAGTAACATAATTCATATAGATAATATTGAATATTTGATGGCATTGGCAAACTATGATCCTACTATAGGTCAAGCAAGAGAACTTAGCGTAGTTAACACTCAGTATTTTGAAAAGAGAGAAGTAGAAAAAACTCAAGCATATGCAGTTTTAGCTTTGTCTAATATGTATAGATCACTTAATTCTAAAACAGAACCAGTTCTTAGATTATACATAGAGGATTTTCTTAAAAGAGAAGTAGATGCCAGCAACAAATCATCGGCCAATATAGCGGCGGAGGCTCTTGGCATTTCTGTTCCGTACCCCAAACATGAAACTTATAGTAGTTTAACAGATATAGGCTTAATGTTGAGAGATTTTACCTTCGTAACTGCATCTAGCACGAAGTTGTTTTCCTTGCCCAAATGGGCTCGTTTTGGTTCTAAAGCAACAGGTACTAGCAATATAATTAAAGGTTCTCAAGTTTTCTCAGAATTTACGTCTATGAGTATTAATATACCAACCGTAATAAGTCCTTTAAAGGCCGCTAGCTCTATTCCAGGAGTTACTTCTGCCGTTTGGCAACTTCCATCTGTGCTTTTAAATTCAAGCAAAACTATGGATGCAATATTTTTAATGACAAGAATAATTAATACTGCTGCTATTGTTAAAACAGAACTTGGAACTTTATATATAGATCAGAAAAATAAACAGATATTATTAGAGGCTGATACAAAAATAGCAGAGATAGATAAAATAAAACAAAATGCATTGTTGGTTCAAGTGTCAATTGGTGGTGTGTCATACCAGTATATAATAGGAATAACAAAACAAGCACAATTAGAGGATATAAAAGAACACCTTAGACTTATAAGTTTGGCAAACCCCGATATGACAGTCAGTTTTTATGATGGCAAAACAGAACCTTTCAAAAATGCATCAATGTTGAAAGATCTTCCAATACAAACAGAAACACTTATAAGTGATCTGTTAAATAACGCTGGTGTTTCTTCTGTAGATCAAACAGCTATAATAAATGCATTTAAGAATGGAATGAGCTTTTCTGCTCCTGGGATTATGAACATGATGTTGGACGGAAACAGCATAGCTGTTAATGTTGGAGTTACTATTAGTACCGACGGAAGCATAGTGCTTGATATAGCAAGAGTGTTTGGCTCTGCTGCTGAAATGTTAGAATATCATAGGGTTTTTAAGAGAGATTTTACTTCTGGTGCCGTGACAGAAGAGGCATATTCTTATAGTCAAAGTAGAAAGATACCTATTAGTTTAGATCTTGCTGCAGAATTTGATGCTATGGTCGCAAACTATAATAGTTTTTGTAAGGAATTATAGTTTTTATAACTGTAAAATAACGAACTTATGATATGAAGGGGTCCATGTATTTTGAGGACCTAACACTAGATAAACTTACCAAGATAGTCAAAGGATGGGGAAAACCCGCTTTTAATGCAAAGAATCTTTATAGGTGGTTCTATAAAAGAAGTGTCCGTGACTATAGTTTAATGAGCGATGTATCCAAAGAGTTAAGAGAAAAACTTTCATTACAATATACTTCATATTCTTTAAAACTTGTTGAAACAGAAAATTCAAAGGACGGTTGCGTTAAGTTTTTGTTCGAGCTTCAAGATAAAGAGACCATAGAAAGCGTTTTGATACCAAAAGAGGATAGACTTACACTCTGTGTGTCTACGCAGGTCGGATGTAAAATGGGCTGTACTTTTTGCTGCACCTCTAAACAAGGATTAAGTAGGAACCTTAAATGTTCAGAGATAGTAGCACAGATACAATTTGCTAACACTTATGCAAGGGATGTTCTTGAAAAACCTGTCGATGACGGTGGTTACAGAGCAGTTACCAACATTGTTTTTATGGGAATGGGCGAGCCGCTAGACAACGTAGAGAATGTTATAGATGCGATAACTGTTATATCAGACGATAACGGGTTGGCTTTTGGATTAAGGAAGATAACAGTGTCTACCTGTGGCCTTGTGCCAAGAATATTTGAATTTAAGGACCGTTGTAATGCAAAACTAGCTATATCTCTTAATGCTATTACAGACGATGTAAGAGATAAAATAATGCCAGTTAATAAAGCATATCCTATAAAGGAATTGCTTAAAGTAATAAAGAGTATTGGCTCAAGAAAACAGGATTTTGTGACAATAGAGTACATACTTTTTGGTGGACTTAATGATTCAAAACAGGATGCAATAAGTTTGTCTAAATTATTAAAGGATTTGAACGTTAAAGTTAACCTTATTCCGTTTAACTTCAATCCAATGACCCCAGAGTTTGTTTCTCCAACTGATAAAAGTATTTATGATTTCTATGAAGTATTGGTCGAAAAAGGTATTGTTTGTAACGTTAGACATAGCAGGGGAATAGATATTAATGCTGCGTGTGGACAGTTGAAATCAAAGAAAAAAGGTATATAAGAGGGTGTTATGGAAAATGCTACACCCATGATGAAGCAATATATGGAAGCCAAGAATTTGGTTCCGGGAAAATTGTTGTTTTTTAGGATGGGAGACTTCTATGAGTTGTTCTCAGATGATGCTACAACAGCCGCTCCAATACTTGGTATAGCTCTTACATCGAGAGATAAGAAAAACCCCATCCCAATGTGTGGTGTTCCTTATCATGCTGTATCGTCGTATATATCAAAACTAACACAAAGGGGCTATAGTGTTGCTATCTGTGAACAAGTAGAAGATCCTAAAAAAGCAAAGGGTATAGTTAAACGCCAAATAACAAGAGTTGTAACACCATCGTTAGTATATGATACCGATGTAATAGATGCAAAACAGACCTCGTATCTTTGTGCCATAACTACAAAAGAAAATGGTAATTGGAGCTTTGCATATCTTGATTACAGTACCGGTGATTTTAAAGCCAATAGTGTTGTTAATACTGATGGTCTTATTAAAGAACTCTCTTTGATAAGTCCAAGAGAGATAATTTGTGAGAAGGGAATAGAACTTCCAGATGTTCTGAGTAAATTCCTCTTAAATGTGACTTTTTCTGTTGTAGATCTCAAGAACAATAGTTCTCAAAAACAACTTAACAGTATGATCGTTGATTCAAGATTGGATGAGAAAGAATTAAAGGCTGGTAAGATGGCCATTAGTTATTTAATAGACACACAATTTAGAGAAACTTTTCCTCATATCAGGCATTTTGCAAAAGTATCCTCAGCAGAATATCTTGGCATAGATGAATTTACGTCTAGAAATCTTGATCTTTTTGACTCTTTTATAAAGAACATAGATGAAACAAGAACGGCTATGGGGGGGAGATTATTAAGGCAGTGTGTCTCACAACCCTTAGTTAATATAGATAAGATAAATAAAAGGTTGGATCTTGTTGATAGGTTCGTGAATGACATAAGTATATTAGACAAGACAAGGTCTTTCTTGTCTCAATGTTCAGATATAGACAGATTATCGTCTAGAATAGCGCTTGGCCAATATAGCCCGAGGGATATTAGAAATCTTTTTGAGACGTTAGAACTTGTTCATAATATGAGAAAAACTCTTGATGAAGCTGGAATAAATTATGGACACGATATTTTTAGGGAAGAGCTTATAGACTTTGCTAAGAGAATAGATGAACAACTTAACGTGGTGTTGCCAGCGACTAGTAAAGAGGCTGGTATATTTAAGAAAGGTTTTTATCTGGAGCTTGATGAATTAATTGATCTTCATACCAATAGCAGACAAGTGCTTTTGGATATGGAGAAACGTGAGAAAGAAAGAACAGGCATCTCTTCATTAAAAATAAAATACAATAAGATATTCGGTTATTATATAGAGATAAGTAATGCTAATATACATCTGGCTCCTCAGGATTATCAACGTAAACAAACTTTGGTTAATGGTGAAAGATTCATAACACCTGAGTTAAGGGAATTAGAAATAAAACTACTTAGTGCAGAACAAAAAAGGATAGAACTAGAGGTTGAACTGCTTAATTCCTTGGTTGAAGAATTTTCTTTAAAACATCTTGAAAATACACTTTATATATCTAGCTTTACAGCAGAGGTAGATCTGTTAACTTGTTTTGCTTACATTGCTGTTAAAAGATCATATACAAAGCCATTTATACACGAAGCTTATGATCTTGAACTAAAAGATGCAAGACACCCTGTTCTTGATCAAACTATGGGGGCTGATTTTGTACCTAATGATGTTGTTCTTAATTCAGATGATTTCTTTCATATAATTACAGGTCCTAATATGGCAGGTAAAAGTACTTTGATGAGGACAGTTGCGTTACTTGTCATTATGGGACATATGGGTTCTTATGTTCCTGCTTCTTATGCAAAGATCCCAATAACAGATAGAGTTTTCACTAGAGTTGGTGCAACAGATTATATACTTCAGGGTCAAAGTACCTTTATGGTAGAAATGATAGAAGCTTCTAATATAATTTATTCTGCAACAAAGAATAGTTTAATAATACTTGATGAGATAGGTAGAGGCACTAGTACTTACGACGGTATTTCTATTGCATGGGCCATAGCTGAATATATACATCAAAAAATATCCGCAAAATGTATGTTTGCTACACATTATCATGAACTGGTTGCACTACAGAATGAGTTAAATGGTGTTAGTAACTTTTCTATGTCTGTTGAAGAGGAAAAGAGTGGCCTTTTCTTTTTAAGGAAGTTGGTAAAAAGGCCTGCTTCTAAGAGCTACGGCATACAAGTTGCTAGCATGGCTGGCTTGCCGGATTCTCTTATTAAACGGGCGTATTCAATCATGAAGGATCTTGAAGAAGAAAGAAAACATACAGAAATAAAAATTGAGAAAGATCAGTTGTCGTTATTTGACAAAAAAGAAGATGAGAGTTACCGTTTTATAGATGAGTTAGCTAATATTGATCTTGATAAACTAACTCCGATAGATGCGCTCGGTAGATTATATAAATGGAAAGAAGAGGTAAATAAAATTGAGCAGAGCTGACATAAAAAAATATTTCTTATTATTTGGCCTTATTGTTCTCGTTTTTTTTGTGATACTTGAATACATCTCTTTGTCAGAGTATTCTAAAGAAGTCGTTGCTTATCAAAAGATGGTTTTTCCGCCAAGAGACATGGATATGGTAGTTGTTCTTACTGGGAGCTCTGGAAGGATAAGACCAGCGTATGAGCTTATGAAAGAAATGAACGCTCCTGTACTTTTTGTTGCAGGAACTCATGCAAAGGTCAGTTTTCAGGAACTAGCAAGAGAACACAATATGGATATAAATTATAAGGATAGGATAGTTGTAGATAATTCATCCAAAACTACGTATGAAAATGCAGAAGCTGTCCTTAAGTATTCAGAAGAACATCAGGTTAATAAAATATTGCTTGTAACATCTGTGTATCATATGAAGAGGTCTCTACTTGTATTCAAGAATGTTTTTGATGGGACAGATATAGAAGTTGTTCCATACGGTACTACTGTAAAACACATTAAAAAAGATTCTTGGCTTAAAGATTGGAAGGTTTTCCAAAATATAGTATATGAAAGTTTTAAATACCAGTATTATAGGATTTTGTTCGCAGGGACTATTATTTAACTACTTAACGTTCATGTCAAAATTTGCATTTTTGTAGGCATCACACCTTGAGCATAATAATATTTTATCTCTTTCACCGTTATCTAAAATATTTCTGTAACTTTTTAGTGGTTCTCCATTCCATATTTCAGATACAGTTTGTTCTTTAACATCTCCTATTACACCACGCTCATTGGTGTCCCAGCAGCAAAGGGTTGCCCTTCCATCGACATAAAAGAACATCTCTTTTCTTATCTTAAAACATGGTTTGTATAAAGGTTCTGTTTGGCCTTCCCAAGGGTACCTATATAGTTCTGTTATAAGAACATTCTTTGCTATCTTAGTCCATTTTTCCTTAAAAAGTTCCTGTTCTCTTTCTGTGTTTGGGAAAGCTATCATTCTTACTTCTGTAAAAATATCTTTTCCTGCATTCTTGCAGAAATATTCTGTGTTATTCTCGACCGTCTTAAAATCTAAACCTTTTCTTCTTTTATTATATTCTTGCTCAAAAAATCCATCTATACTGAATCTTACTATATCTACACCTATTTCTAATAATGAGTCTGTTACTTTTGGCGTTATTAAAGAACCATTCGTGTTAAATTCTATTTTTGCTGTTTTATCCTGTTTGATGTAACGGCAAATATCTAGCATTCTTGTATCAGCAAAGGGTTCATTCAAAAGGAATGGCCTGTAGCTTACACCCCAGCCTCTTGTGTCATCTATTATTTTTTTCCACACACTATCTTCCATTCTTTTTGGTCTGCGTGTTACCTTTCTTTGAGTGCAAAAATCACATTTAGCATTACATATTATAGTAGTTTCTATCTGTATGTGGTCTGGTTTATTCTTGTAAAGATATGGCTTAAAAGAGGCTATTTGTTTTACAGCGTCTAGCAATGTGTTGATGTTGTTCTCACCTATTTTTATTCCTTTTCCTCCAAGATTTTCTCCTAGTTGTTTGTCTGAATCCTTATCTCCAATAGAGTAGGAATTAGAAAGGTCTAAATCATATTTTGTCTTTATGTCTTCTATTAGTTTTGTGTTAGGTTTTCTACAATTACAATTGTCGTCTGGTGTATGATAACAAGTTAATATTTGTGTTATTAAATCTTCACCAATTAATTGAATAAGACGATCGTTTACTGCTTTAACGTCAGAGGTTGTCATCATTCCTCTTCCTACACCAGATTGATTGGTAACTATGAAAAGCATAAAACCAGCACTTTTTAACATTTCAAGAGCTTGTTTTGTGCCCGGTATTAATTCAACTATATTGGGATCCTTTATATAACCATGGTCTATGATCAGAGTCCCGTCCCTGTCTATGAAAATTGCTCTATTTGACATCCTTAAAACCTTTTGGATATTTTTTGTGCCACTCCCACGCAGTCATTATTGTTTTTTCTATGCTGTAATGTGGTCTCCATCCCAATATTTCTCTAGCCTTTTTACATCCAGCTATAAGTATTGCAGGGTCTCCTTCTCTTCTTTCTGTATATTCAACAGGGATCTTTTTGCCTGATACTTGTTCAACTTTTGATATTATTTCATTTACGCTATAACCCATAGACGAACCTAGGTTGAATTCTTCACTTCTTTTTTCTGTATCCATGAATTCAAGTGCCTTTACATGAGCATCTGCTATATCCATTACATGAACGTAATCCCTTATACAAGTTCCGTCGCTGGTTTCATAATCGTTACCAAAAACAGTGAATTGTTTTTTTATGCCTAGGGCAGTTAATATTAAAAGTGGTATTATGTGTGTTTCTGGATAGTGGTCTTCTCCTATACGACCTTCAGGATCTGCTCCAGCGGCATTAAAATATCTAAGATATATGTGCTTTATTCCATAAGCTCTTTCGTATGTAGATACTATTTGCTCTATAAAGAGCTTTGAAAGACCATATGGGTTACATGGTACTTGAGGATGGGCCTCATCTATTGGTATTTTTACAGGGTTTCCATAGGTGGCGGCAGATGAAGAAAAAACGAATTTTTTGATTCCAGCCTCTAACATTACTTCTAAAAGATTGATGGTATTTGAAACGTTGTTCTTAAAATATTTGTGCGGATTTACAACAGATTCACCTACGTAACAGTTGGCACCAAAGTGCATTACTGCTTCAATATTGTGTTTTTTAAAGATATCCCTTACCTGCGCTATGTTTGCCAAGTCACACTCGTAGAACAGACCTCCAGTGATGGACTCTTTATGACCTGTTGAAAGGTTGTCCAATATTATAGGGTCATAGCCTTGTTCTAATAATTTTATGACGGTATGGGAGCCTACATACCCCGCTCCACCAACTACAAGTATCTGTTTTTTCATAGCGAGCCTTGTATATCAGAGTTTAATTTTTAATACCATAACAAAAACTGTTGCCACTAAACACTGATATGGTATTGTTCACGTCATGGCTACATACAAAGAATCAGGCGTTAGTATAGACGCAGGCAATGAATTCGTTAACAGGATCAAAGGAAAGGTTCGTTCAACCTTTACAAAAGGTGTGGTGAACCCGATTGGCGGTTTTGCTGCTCTTTTTGATGCAGATTGGAAAAATTATAAAAGACCGCTGCTTGTATCATCTACAGACGGGGTTGGTACTAAATTAAAAATAGCATTTATGGCTAACAAACATGACACCATAGGTATAGATCTTGTAGCAATGTCAGTTAACGACATACTTGTTTATGGAGCAAAGCCATTATTCTTTCTTGATTATCTTGCTGTTAGCAAATTGGATGTAGACGTAGCTAGTTCTATCGTCGATGGTATAGTAGAGGGTTGTAAACAGTCTGATTGTGCCTTGGTAGGCGGAGAGACGGCAGAAATGCCAGCTTTTTATGCAAAGGATGAATATGATTGCGCAGGTTTTGTTGTTGGTATTGTTGATGAAGAAAAGATAATAGATGGCAGGAATATAAAAGAAGGAGATGCGATTATAGGTATTTCTTCTTCTGGTATACATTCTAACGGATATTCGTTAGTGAGGAATGTCTTTTTTACCAAGAATAATTATAGTCTTGATCATATATTTCCAGAATTAAAAAGACCTTTGGGCGAAGTACTTTTGGAACCAACAAAGATATATGTAAAACCAATTTTAGAGATGGTTAAAGCTGGTTTTAATATAAAGTCCATGTGCCACGTTACTGGTGGTGGTATAACAGAGAATTTACCGAGAGTGCTTGGCGAGAGATTTAGTGCACAAATAAGATTGAACGATATTGATATTCACCCGGTGTTCAGGGTAATGGCAAGAATAGGTAACGTTGCTGTTGATGAAATGATGAGAGTTTTCAATATGGGTGTTGGTTTTGTTATGGTAGTCCCAGATTCTGAAAAGGAAAAAGCTTTAGAATTCTTAAAGGACAGATCATTAAATTCAAGAATAATAGGCACCATAATTAATGACGGCAACAGCAGAGTTATTTATCCAGATCTGAATAGTTTTAAATTATGAGGATATTGGTTTTTGCTTCTGGCAGAGGAAGTAATTTTGAAGCTTTATTGAACGCTTCTCGTAATGGTGTTTTAAAGTCTGAAATAGTAGGGCTTGTTTGTGATAGAGATTGTAATGCAATAGAGATAGCAAAAAAGAACGGTGTTCCATTTAGCGTATTAAGACCAAAAGACTACATAGAAAAAAATGATTATATAAAAGAATTAATATCTATAACCAAATCATACTCGCCAGACATTATACTTTTGGCTGGTTATATGAGGATAATCCCTGGTGAACTTTTAGATGAGTACCCTTTAAAGATAATAAATATTCATCCGTCGTTATTACCACTCTTTAAAGGTAAAGACGCTATAAAACAAGCATGGGACGCTGGCGTTAAAGAAACTGGTGTTACTGTCCATTTCGTTAATGATAGGATGGATGACGGTTTGATAATTTTACAGAGAAAATTAGTCGTTCCAGATAGTCTAGAGAACTTAGAACATGAAATACATATGTTGGAGCATAAAATATATGTTGATGCGGTTAATCTTATAAGTGATCTTTTCATAGTTGTTAGCAAGTGTTTGCTTGGAGAGGATGTTAGATACGATGGCTCAAATAAATTATCTAAGAGAATATATAAATATGTTTATGGATTTAGAACAGATCATTTATTAGTCTGTCCAGAAGTTTTAGCTGGACTTGGTGTGCCGCGGCCTAAAATTAATATAATAAATGCGAGGTTAATATCAGAAGATGGTCTTGATGTTACTGACTCGGTGAAAAGAACATGTCAGAATATAATTAACAAGATACCGCAAAATAAGATGGTGTTAGCTATACTTAAAGACAAAAGTCCAAGTTGTGGAAAAACAGAACCTAAGGGTTTGTTGGTTAGTATGTTAAAGGAACATTTAAAAGATAAATTATTGCTTTTAAGTGAGACGGAGATCTGATGAACAAATCTTTAGAACACGATGTTGTAATTAATAGTTATGGGATAGGTTCTTTGATGTCTGCCGCCTTTCTTTTGAGTAAAGGCGTAAACGTACTTCTTGTTGATAAGAATAAAGAGATGGCTAATGATCCCTTGTTTAAACCTTATGAGTTACCAATAAGTTCTGGACCAGAGATACTTTCTTTTTTTGGCTTAAGTGATCTTAATAGATCTATTTATAATGATGCAGAGCCTGTTGGGGTGGTCTTTAAGGATATTAAAATAGATTTTAAACACCCATATCTTAAAGAGGATGTAAAAAGGGTGTTTGGTCAAAATCAGGAAGAGAAATTTACACGTTTTATAGAGCATCTTGCTAAATTGGCTAAAAAGAGACTTACCCCGTGGGAAAAGAACAAGAAAGGTTTGCTGATGAAAAATATGGATAACTTATCTTATTCCGTAAACCTTGGTGGTATAAACTCTTTATATGATAGATATTCTATAGATCCAACATTACGATACATGGTTAATACTATTATGTTCATTATGTCTGGAGTTATTTCTACTAATTATAGGATTAACCAAGTGTCTAGTTTGTTAAGTTCTGTCCTGGATGGTGCTACGATCATAAATGACGATGCTGTTTCTTTAAGATCTATGATGTTAGATAGATTAAAGGACCATATACATGAAAATCCAGTTCGGTCTGGTCTTTTAGTTGAGGACAGGGATCCAATAAAAGAAAAATATTTGGAAGACTTTAATAGATTAAAAGGTGCCTACACCGAGTATGTTTTGTATCCATTTTCTTTATATGCTATTGTTGATGAAGATTTTTTATCTACTGTGATGCCGAGAGTTCTTATTTTTATAGATGCAGATCGTTCTGATTATTTTGAGATAGAGGATATATATGTATTAAGGACTTGGACTGGAGAGGAGAAAGCAAAACTTGTTCTAACGTCTTTTATGGGTTTTGGGTCTTTTGATATAGATAATTTAGTACATATAGAAAAAATAAAAAAGATGAGGACAATAATGGAAAGGTTGGTTCCAAGTTTATTGTCCAAGAAAGTTGATGTAGAGTATTCGTCTGATATAGATGATAAAGATCTCTATAGAAGAATATCAAGATCTGATATTATTTATGATGAAAAAATACTGAACAACAGAACTAATGTGTTCAATTGTGGAAGAGAAAAAAGACCACATTTAGGCTTTGAAGGGATCGCTATAAGTGCTATATCTGTAGCTGATAAGGTGTTGAGGAAGATAAAGAAATGATGAAACTAAAAAAAGAAGTCATAAAGTTGCTTTCATCTGCAACTGGTCTGTCTCAAGAAGAAATCTTTTTAGGGATATCTATACCACCTAGCAGTGATATGGGGGATCTTAGTTTTCCATGTTTTAAATTATCAAAGGCTACTAGTAAAAAACCAAATGAAGTTGCTGAGGATCTTGTAAAGAAGATACAGCCTGATATAGAAAAAGGATCAGTAGTTGAATCTGTTACTTCAAAAGGACCTTATGTTAATTTTACTGCAAAAAGGTCGAAGATGTATAATGAGATGTTATCTTTCTCTGTCTCTTTAAAAAATAATGGTTTCAAAAAAGAGGCTAACAAAAAGAATATAGTTATAGATTATTCTTCTCCTAATATAGCAAAGCCTATAGCGTTCCATCACATAAGATCTACAATGATAGGTAATATTATAGGTAATATATTTGAATCGCTTGGTTATAATGTTATAAGGATAAACTACCTCGGTGATTGGGGCACACAATTTGGGAAGCTTATAACTGCTTTTGAGGAGTATGGAGATAAGATTTTATTAGAAAAGCAGGGTGTAAAACATTTGTTGGACATATATGTTAAATACCATAAAGCAGAATCGTTTGCGTTAGAGGAAAGAGCAAGGAACTGGTTTAAGAGCATGGAAATGGGTGACGAAAAAGCTGTTTCCTATTGGAAGGAGTTTAGGGAATTAAGCATAAAAGAGTTTAATAGAGTCTATGATCGTCTTGGTGTTAAATTCACCAACATAGAGGGAGAGAGCTTTTATAACAACAGTTCAGAATCACTTATATCCAAGATAGATAATAAAATTGGTGTTAAAGAAAGTGAAGGAGCTTTGATAGTTGATCTAGAAACATATAATATGCCACCTGTACTTCTAAAAAAGAAAGATGACACAACACTATATGCTACTAGGGATCTTGCCGCTGCTTTTGACAGGATGGAAAGATTTGCTTTTGAGGAATCTTTATATGTCGTAGCTCATCAACAAGAATTGCATTTTAAACAGATATTTAAAGTCCTAGAGCTTATGGGTTGTGATTGGTCTTCAAAATGTAAACACATACAATTTGGCCTGTTGCATTTAGCAGAAGGTAAGATGTCTACGAGAGAGGGCAACGTGGTCTTTCTAGACGATGTTATTGATAAGGCCGTTACGCTTGCTGAAAAAGCTATAACTGAGAAGAACCCAGACCTTGAAAACAAAAAAGAAGTTGCAGAGGCAATAGGTGTTGGTTCAATTATTTTTGGTGATATTTCTAAAAGAAGAACGCAGGATATAGTTTTTAATTGGGACGAGATTCTTAATTTTGACGGAGAGACAGCACCATATGTTCAATATACTCATGCAAGAGCTTGTAGCATGTTGTCAAAAGCGGGTTTTAGTGAGTTAGAAATACAGCCTAACAATAATTATTCTCCAGATGATCTTGAATATGAACTTATAAAACTTATCTTACAATTTGAAGATAAACTAGAAGAGGCTAAAAAGGAATATGAACCATTTGTCTTGGCAAGATATGTGTTAGATATTTGTAGAGCATTCAACAGATACTATTATCAGGAAAAAATAATAGATATAGATGATGAGATTAAAAGAAAAGCTAAACTTTCCTTAGTGTACTCGAGTAAAGAAACCATAAAAGCAGTTTTAAAGGTAATAGGCATAAAGGCTCCACAAAGGATGTAATGTCTTGAAGATACTTATTATAAGATATAGTTCTTTGGGTGATATAACCATGGCCACAGTGCTTCCTCGTCACCTAAGAAAAAAATTTCCTGATGCAAAGATAGACATGACGGTTAGAGAGGATTTTAGAGAGCTTATAGAGTGGAATCCTTATATAGATGAAAAGATATATATACCAAGGGACCAGAGTATAGATACTTTGATCAAGATAGCTTTAGATATTAAAAAAAGAAACTATGATTTGATAGTTGATGCTCATAGGAGTATTAGGAGTAGGGTAGTTTGCTTGTTCAACCCTTTTGTTAAAAAAGCATTATTCAACAAATATTCGTTGAAAAGATTTCTTCTTATAAATCTTAAATTTAATTTATTAAAAAAACATAAAAAACAGATGTTGGAGTATTTAGAACCCTTGAAAAAATATGGGCTCTTATATGATGATAAGGGAACAGAGATATTTGTTCCTAAAGATATAAAAGATAATGTTGCTCTAAAGGTAAGCAAAATAATAGGCGATATAAATAATAAAAAGTTAATAGCACTTGTTCCAAGTGCTCATTGGCCCGGTAAAAGATGGTCGTCTAATAAATTCAAGGATCTTTGCGGGCTGATATTAGATAGTTTTAAAGATGTTAATATAGTGGTCTTGGGTGGATCTAAAGACACTTTTTGTAAAGACATTGTTTCCTCATATAATCGTGCATATTCCTTTGCGGGTATATTAAGTATTATAGAATCTGCCGCACTACTTTCTATGTGTGAACTTTCTATTTGCAATGACACTGGTATGATGCATGTTTCTGAGGCTGTTGGTATAGATACTATAGGTATAATGGGACCAACGAGTAAAGAATTTGGTTGTTATCCTTATCGTTCTGGATCTAAGGTCGTAGAATTAGATATGTGGTGTCGTCCTTGCTCAAAGAATGGCTCTGGTTTTTGTATTAGATCAGGTAAAAGACCATGTCTAAATATGATAAGTACAGATATGGTTTTTAGTAAAGTGTTAGAGATCCTTAATAAGAGGTAAAGAGGTTCTATATGTATCGCATTCTTTATTCGTTTATATTTGTTCACTTTTTATCATGCTTATTCTTATTAGGTTCAATATTTAATAAAAAAATAAGAAAAGCTTTTTTTGATAGGAGAGGGCTTTGGTCTAGATATAATCTTATTGAGCCAAAGGGAAATAAAAAAAGAGTTTGGTTCCATGTTTCCAGCGTTGGTGAAATGGAGCAAGCCAAGCCAGTTATAAGGTTATTTGAAAAGAATGATAAAGATATAGAAATATTCTTAACGTACTTTAGTCCATCGGCAAAGGGGCCTGCTTCAAAAATATCAGGACTCACTTTTACTGATTATCTACCTCTAGATACTATATCTGATTCCAAGAAAGTTATCAAAACCATTGATCCAGATATTGTTGTTTTCGTTAAATTCGATATATGGCCTAATATAGTTTGGTCAGCAAAAAAACACGGCGCTAAAACAGTCCTTATAGATGGTACTTTACAGAGGAGTTCAAGAAGGTATTCAAATGTATTAGGACAATCTTTCTATAATTCTGTTTATAGGTCTTTAGATCTTATAGGTGCCGTATCAGAGAGTGATGTTAACAGATTTTCTATTACAGCACCTAAACATAGGAATATAAAATTACTTGGTGATACAAGGTTCGATCAGGTAGCTTTTAGAGCCAATAATGCAATTAGGTCAGACAAAATTCCAGCTTCTTTGCTGGATATTTATAGAAAGAATTTTACTCTTATTTGTGGAAGCACATGGGAAGCAGACGATAAGCATATTTTAGCTCCTCTACACAAACTTCTTTATAAAAGAAAAGACTTAAAACTAGTTTTAGTACCTCACGAGCCAGAACAAAAAAGAGTAGAGAATTATATGAAATATTTTCAAAGTTTTAAGCCAGTAAGACTTAGTCAAGTACGACGTGGTGTTGAATGTGCAAGAGTTATGATAGTTGATGAAGTTGGAGCTCTGGCAGAATTGTATATGGCAGGCACACTCGCATATGTTGGTGGAGCTTTTTCTACAGGTGTTCATAATGTTATGGAACCAGCTATAATGGGTCTACCTGTTTGTTTTGGACCATTTTATTTTAATGCACCAGAAGCAGAAGAGCTTATCAAAATAAATTGTGCTTTTAGTGGTAAAGATTCAAAAGAATTTGATATAATATTAAATGAGCTTACGGAGGATGTTCAAAAAACAAGGCTGATGGGTCTAAAAGCCTCTGAATATATAAAATCTAATCTTGGTTCTGATAAAAGATATTATGACGAGCTTAAAGGACTCTTGAGGCTCTAGATTTTAATCCTTCTAACAGTGTGAACCTGTCTAATATTATCAAGTCTTTTATAAGTTTTTTCATGTGATTTATGAACACATCATTTTGTGTCAATCCACCAGAAAGATATAGTCGATCTGGTTTTCCAGAAAAATGCCAAGCATAATGTGCCATTCCGTTCATCAATGCTGAAAGGTTTTCCTCGACGGTCTCTTGTTTAGATATCCCATCAAAAAATTTTGTTATTCCAAGTAAGCCACATGTTATGTCCAGTTTTTTATCTGTATCGGGTATATTTTTTAGATCTTTATTAAAATATTTTATCATTAGTTCTATTGTAAATCCTATCATAGCTCCACAAGAAGTGTTCCAATCACATTTTTCAAAATTATTTTCATAGAAAGAAACAAGTTTCATGTCTCTTGAACCAATATCTAAGACGATAAAGTTGGCTTCTTTTGATATTGATCTTATTCCTTCTGCAAGAGCAACAAGTTCACTTACTTTTTTTGATTCTTTGAATAGTGAAGCGTTGTGCCCAGTTGTTATTTCTGGTTTTAAATTTAGGTAAGAGTTACGATCTGTTACAGAGAATATCTTTTTTTCTCCAGAAGCAGTATCTAGTGTTTTAATATAAGATGTACCAGCGTCTATTAAAAACAATTGTTCAACTCCAAAAAAGCTTTGATCTTTTCTTTTGTGCTGTTATCTATTGGCCCGTCGACCTCAACATATAGTCCTTTATTGCTCTTTGCTAGTTCTTTTGCAAGAATGTTCTTTGCACAAAAAGATTGTGAATAGAACACGGTTGGTATTTTTGAATCTATATACAATTCGAGTTCTAAGTTGTTAGGTGTTCCATTTTCCATGCATCTAGTCCACCCGAATATATGGGTGTTGTTTGGGAAAAGTTCCAGTAACGAGTAATCATAAGGAGGTACACCCCAATATCCTGCAGTAGCTTTTGATATTTTAATATCTTTTTTTATTGGACCATTGGTGACAGTATTCGTTATGAGATCGAATTTTTCTATTAAAGGGATGTCTGATGTACAGATAGGGTTACCACGACAAATTTGTTCATTATTTTCTATTTCTATTATTTTAATATCCTTAAGTGTGCGTTTGATTATGGGTATTATAAAAGACATTGAGTCACATTTTCCTTTTCCAACACTTGCTATTATTAGATCAGGACGTAACGATGTTGAGTTGCTGATTATCGTTTGTATTATACTGCAAGTAGTTTCTGGTATGTAGTCGACGGCTATAGATCTTGAAATATCCCGAATAGGAACATCTAAATCTATCCACTGTGCATTCGGATACAGATTCTTATACTTTTCTATTATTTTATATGGAGGAACTCCGGTGAAACCTATCTTCATTTTATATCATCTATATCATGCCGTCGCGGTTTGACTGAATTCAAAATCTTTTCTTGAAGCGAATTCTATATTATTTAACATTAACGGCTTCTTCCCATATATTTTTACTGCTCTATAAAGGTCATCCCTTCTTACTGGACCAGAAGAACTCAATATGTTGGATGGGCTTATTATGTAATAATTAAATTTTAATGGTCCTTGTTGTATCAGTATTGATAATCTTGCTCGGTCATATATGTTAAGCATGTCGTACTTTGAGCTAATAAAAACCAAAGACGGAATAGCTTTTGGATCTGAATAACCTAGAAGATAGATGTGTTCTGCAGGCCAGCCAAGCTCTTTTAGCTTTTCTTGGGACTTTTTAGCCATAGATACAAAATTAGATACCTTCATATTTGTCTATTTTAAAGCCATAGTGGCTGGGATTCAATAGTTTAAGTTGTTCAGCGTCTTAATATTTTTTAAATGACTTTTAAAGTTTTATTACTCGTAATGATAAACTTAAATATCAATACCATTGTATAAAAACCTTTATTAATAATGTCTTAACTGTATAATATTGATATTGGGGATATCAGGGGTATTGGAGTTCATGTTGAATGGCGGGTTATTTTAACTTTTCAAAGCTCTCTGTTAAGGACGCCGAGCGTATCCATGC
>CAYPMK010000007.1:5442-21898 GCA_964411885.1 uncultured Bdellovibrionales bacterium | reverse complement strand
AGGATAGAACCTTTTGTTGTCGGAGATACGATACTTTCAAAGGCTGTGGTAGTTAATATTGCAAGAAAAAAAGTAATACTACGTAATACTTCAAGTGGTGAACTGGAATATATTGGCATGAAAGATGATGACGATAGTGATTCTATGCAAGCTGTTGTTGGTTCCAGTTCTGGTGTTAAACAAGTTGCTCCTGATAAGGTAATGATAGAAAGAAGGGAACTTAACAAATATCTAGAGAACATAAATGATCTTTTAACGCAAGCTAGAGCTGTCCCGAACATAGAGAACGGGATCATAAATGGGTTTAAACTTTTTGGCATACAGCCCGGTAGTTTGTACCAAAAACTTGGAGCTCAAAATGGTGATGTTATAAAGTCTGTTAACGGCATAAGCATAAAAGATCCTGCAACAGCCATGTCGTTGTTCCAACAATTACAGACTATGAACAGGGTAGAATTTAAGATAGAAAGGAACGGCGCAGATAAGTCGTTCTTTGTAGATATAAGATGAGGGCGGAGGTGTTTATGCTACGTGTTTGTTTGATATTATTTACCTTTACATCGGTCCTGTTTGCTCAAACAATTAATAAGACCGGTAATGAAATTGTCGTTACACCCGCTGATGCTGGATCTGGTGCTAAGGTCGTAGAGAGTTTTGACTTTAATAACGTTGACGTTCTTACCCTTACCAAACAGATAAGTAAATTAACGGGTAAAAGATTTATTGTTAATGAGAATCTTTCTTCTAAGAAAGGAATAACTATAGTAGCGCCAACTCCGATATCAGTACAAGAGGCATACAATGTATTTCTAACAGTTCTTGATTCGAACGGATATGCAGTTGTGAAATCTGGGAAATTTCTAAAGATCGTTGAAAAGAAAGATATTAGTTCTGGCGTAACTATATATAAGGGGGATTATTTTCCACGTAATGATGAGTATATAACTAAGTTAATTAAATTAAAGAACCTTAATGCCAGTGACCTTGTTAAAGATCTCACAGGTACTGGTAGAGTCGCTGACAATTTCTTTGGCAAAGACCTTAAACTTAAAGCATTAGATGATACTAATACTATCCTTGTTACTGGTACAGGTTCTCAGATATCCGATTTTACAGAAATGGTCGCGTTGATAGATGTTAAAGGTTATAACGCCCAGTTGGCAGTTGTCCCAGTTAAGAATGCTGACGCCAACGACATTAAAGACATAATAACCAATCTTTTATTCCAAACTTCTTCTGGTGGAGTTTCTGGTACAGCAACAAGAAGACTCCCTACCGCTAGGGCAACTTCACAACAACAAGAAATAATAAGGGGAGCAGAAAGGTATTCCAATATTTTCGTAGACGATAGGACTAATTCTATTGTCGTACTTGCTAATAATGCTGGTATCAGGAAGATAAAAGAATTGGTCTCTAAACTTGATTTTGAAATGGAGGGGGGGAGCGACGTACACGTATATAAATTAAAACATGCAAGGGCAGAAGACCTTAGCACGACTTTAACATCTATAATCACTAATAAAGGTGGGGCGGCACCTATTGCTGGACAAAAAGGCAGCATGATGGACTCAGTTAAAGTTACAGCAGACAAATGGACCAACTCTTTGGTTATAAGTGCAAAGCCAAAACAATTTGAAGCTTTGGCAAAGGTTATAGATTCTTTAGATAGAAGAAAAGGGCAAGTACTTTTTGAAACTATAACCATGGAAGTATCACTTAACGACGATACAAGTTTTGGTATTTCATCTAACTATGCTTTAAGCTCAGAAGTTCCTAGAGCCGTTGGTTTTGATTCTGGTGTTTCAAGCACTAATAACATTATGAACTTCCTTACCAACCCAGCCGCACTCAGCGGGATGATACTAGGTTTTGGAAGTAAAAAAACAGTATCAGTAAAACTTAGTGGTCAAACACTTAGCATACCAACACTGTCTGCTTTTATAACTGCGATAGAAAAGAATAGTGAAGCAAATGTTCTTCAGCGTCCTTCTATAATAACTTCAGATAACGAAGAAGCTACTATAAAGGTTTTGGACAAGATACCAGTTGTTTCTGGTACGGTGCTTAGCACTACAGGTCTTAGTCAACAAAATATAGATAAAGTTGAGGTTGGTTTAACTTTGAAAATAACACCAAGAATAAATGAAGCCTCTGACTTTATGAAATTAGACGTAGAACAAGAGGTATCTAATATTACAGATAAAGCACCAAAAGATCTTGCTACAACAACTCAAGCTACTAACACGAGGAATATAAAAACCTCTGTTGTGGTTAGAGACAAGGATACTGTCGTTATAGGTGGATTATTGAGCGATAATCTAAGCACTACTTACAACAAAGTCCCTGTTCTAGGTGATATTCCTTTGCTTGGTTGGTTCTTTAAGGGAAAAACTACAAGAGCTTCAAAGACTAACCTTATTGTGTTTATAACACCCAATATAATCAGGGATTATGAAACCCACAGTGATCTATCTCAAAAGATACTTCAGAATAGGAAAGGTTTTGTTAAACAGAACCTTGGTGGAGAGGACAAATATGGTAAGGTCATAAATGCTATAGAGAACAAAATAAATGAACAAATAGACGAGAAGAACTACATGCCTGAAGATGGTGTTAAAACTTTTAAGATAGATTAGGAGTATTGATGAGCATTTCAAGTAATAAGATAGGCCAGATACTTCTTAAGCATACATCGCTTACACCAGAGCAACTGGAAGAAGTATTAGAGATACAGCGTCAGAAAGGATTGAGGCTTGGAGAAGTCCTTTTGGGGAAGAACTATCTTACTACAGAAGAACTTGCTAAAGCACTTGCGATACAAATGGGTTATCCATATCTAGATCATATCCCGGCAAACGAAATAGATTCTACATTAATAAAAGAGATACCTTTGAACTATGCAAAACAAAACCTCATACTGCCAGTATCTCAAACTATGGATTATGTTGCTGTTGCCATCGCAGATCCTCTTAATCATAAACCTATAGACGATATAAGGCTAATCTTTAAAAAAGAAGTTAAAGTGATGGTGACCAGCCCTCTTGTACTTCAAGAAGCGATAAACAAAGTTTATGAAAGAAGTTCTTCTAACTTGATAGAGGGTTTAGAGGATGTCTCTGGAGACGAACTTGCCTATGATCTTAATGAACCAGTAGATCTTTTGGACGCTGGAGACGATGAAGCTCCAATAATAAGGCTAGTGAATTCATTAATGTTCAGAGCTGTAAAAGAAAAAGCGAGTGATATACACATAGAACCTTACGAAAAAGAAGTTGTAGTTAGATTTCGTATAGATGGTATTTTGTATGATGTTTTTAAAACAGCTAAAAGGTTCCACGCGTCTATATCTTCAAGAATAAAAGTAATGGCAGATCTTGATATAGCAGAAAAAAGATTGCCTCAAGACGGAAGGATAAAGATAAAAATAGCTGGTAAAGACGTAGATATAAGGCTGTCTACTGTTCCCACTTCTTTTGGTGAAAGGTTGGTAATGCGTATTCTGGATAAATCCAGCATGGTAATAGATCTTACTGAACTAGGCTTTAGTGGAGAAGCTCTTGATAGAATCAACGTTCTAACAAATAAAAAACATGGAATATTTCTTGTTACAGGACCTACAGGTTCTGGTAAATCTACTACGTTGTATGCTTGTCTTTCAAAGATACGTTCTGTAGAAAGGAACATAATAACAGTAGAGGACCCAGTTGAGTATCAACTTTCTGGAGTTGGTCAAATACAAGTTAATCCAAAAATAGACCTTACCTTTGCTAGTGGTCTTAGGGCAATATTAAGACAAGACCCAGATGTGATAATGGTGGGAGAAATAAGAGATCAAGAAACAGCTGAGATAGCTATAGACGCTGCTCTTACAGGCCACTTTGTGCTTTCAACCCTTCATACCAACGATGCTCCGGGTGCTATAACCAGACTAGTAGACATGGGAATAGAACCATTTCTTGTGTCTTCGTCTATATTGGGCGTGGTAGCACAAAGACTTGTTAGAAAAGTTTGTCAGTTTTGTAAACAACCGTACATGCCTAATGAATCAGAATTAAAGGAACTTGGTATAAGTAGTGATATGTTGTCAAAATATACCATATTTAAATCTAGAGGCTGTGAAAAGTGTTCAAACACTGGTTATATGGGAAGAACAGTTGTTAGTGAGTTGATGATAATATCGGATGAACTTCGCGCATTAATACTTTCTGGCACAGATGCTAATACTATAAAAAGACAAGCCGTTAAGGAAGGAATGGTAACTGTAAGGCAGAATGCGATCGCAAAGGTCCTACAAGGTATTACTACCATAGAAGAACTCTTCCGATCTACGCAGAATGAATGAGGTGTTTCTAGATGGGTATATATAGATATGAAGGAGTTAATGTCCAAGGCAGAAAAGTTGATGGGGTCATAGAGGCTGATTCCCTAAAGAACTCAAAATTAAAATTAAAACAAAAAGGAATATACGCTACAAATGTTAGAGAAAAAACAGCTGCAGATAATCTAGATAAAAAAGAAGTTCTTAGGGTTACTATAGGGAAAAAAATAAAAGATTCAGACATAACCATGATGACTCGCCAATTAGCGACGATGATAAATGCTAACATACCAATAGTCGATGCTCTTACTGCATTATCCGACCAAGTTGAGAATGAAAGGTTAAAACTGATACTTACAGAAGCAAAACAAAAAGTTAACGAAGGTAGTTCTATTGCAGATGCTCTTGGACCTCATAAAGAAATATTCTCTCCGCTGTATATAAACATGATAAAAGCTGGCGAGGCTTCTGGTACTCTTGGCCTTGTCATGGAAAGACTTGCTGAATATACAGAAAAGCAATCTGCTCTGAAGAATAAAATAGTGTCAACAATGGCGTATCCTGTACTTATGGTGATAGTTTCTGTGATCATAATAGGTGTGCTTTTTATGTTCGTTATACCAAAAATTACAGCTATATTCGACGATATGGCTGTAGCTCTACCAATATATACCAGGATACTAATATCAATATCTAACTTTGCGAGGAACAATATCTTGTTGATATTGATAACGGTGTTCCTTGCTGTATTTGGTTTTACTAGATATATAAAAACAAGTTCTGGAAGAAGAAAATGGGATGATATCAAACTTAAGTTACCATTATTCGGAAGAATAGTGCGTTTAACATCTGTGAGCCAGTTTACTAGAACACTAGCAACTTTACATGGTGCAGGGGTTCCTTTATTACAGGCACTAGATATAGTTGTTAACGTCGTAGATAACACAATTATCAAAGAAGCATTGAAAGGAGCAAAAGAATCTTTGTCAGAAGGTCAGAGTTTGGCGTCTACACTTTCTAAAACAAAGGAATTTCCTCCTATAGTTATACATATGATAAGTGTAGGTGAGAAAACTGGAGAACTTGAGGTTATGTTGAGCCACATTAGTAAATCATATGAGAATGAAGTGGAAACAAGGATAGAAACGCTTACATCGCTGTTGGAACCAGCAATGATCATTTTAATGGGTGGTGCAGTTGCTTTTATTGTAATGGCTATACTTATGCCTATAATGCAGATCGCTAGTTCCACAGTGTGAAATAAAAGGAGGTTATTATGTTTAGGTCTATCAAGAACAGTATGGGTATGTCGTTAGTCGAGATCATGATCGTTATTGCTATCATGGGAGCTATTGGTGCATTAGTTGCTACCAACATACTGCCTATGTTCGAAAAATCAAAAGTAGAGAACACAAAGAATCAAATGAAGAACATAGAACAGGCATTACAGTTGTATTACACAGATAATAGCTCTTATCCAACAACAGAACAAGGTCTTGAGGCATTGGTGACAAAGCCAACAGCAGGAACAGAACCAGAGAACTATAATCCATCTGGCTATATGAAAAAAATACCGAAAGATCAGTGGGGAAAACCTTTTATTTATGAATCTGATGGTACGAAGTACGCCATTATGTCTTACGGTAAGGATGCAAAAGAGGGTGGAGACGGATACGCAGAAGATATCGTTATAGAAAGTGAATAATAAAGGTTTTACACTTGTAGAGATACTTATAGTTATAGCTGTTTTAGCCGCTGTAATAGGTATTGGTACACCCACTATCAAAAATGTACTAAGGACTAATTTAAAATCATCAGCATTTCAAATAGCGTCTTTATCAAAATTTGCTTATGATAGTGCTGTAATAAAAGGAAAGATACACAGGATAGTTTTTGACTTTGACAAAAGGACATTCCAGCTTCAAATATCTTCAAGTGATGAACTTGTTGAGGTAGTTGATGAAGAGGATGCTTCTAGATCTGATAGAGAGGAGAGGGAAAAACAAGAACAAGAAAAGAAAGAAGTGTTCTATGACTTTCCCGGAGAAATAGGAAAAGTCCAAAAGTTATCTTCTGGTGTGGAACTTGACAGTATAGAGAATTTGAGCACAAAAAAGAAATATACTGAAGAAATAGCATATCTTTATTTTTTCCCACAGGGAGCTACAGAAGATACGATCATAAGACTTAGTGGTCAAAAGAGTAGAACAGGGTTCTATTCTATAAGGCTAAATCCTCTTAATGGTAAGGCTAAAATAGAAGGTAGGTATCTTGAAGTTGAAGAGTAAAGCATTCACTCTTGTAGAGGTAATGATAGCGTTAATGATCCTTTCAATAACGCTCACAGCGCTTACTGGTGGACAAGTCATGTCTCTTAATACTTCTCAAAAATCTAGATTTGTTACAATAGCTACGAGCCTGGCAAGAGATATGATGGAAGACATAGATATCAATTCAAGTATACAGGGTTTTTCTTATGTTAAGGAACTTGGAGAAAAGAGTGAAGGTTCGTTTGAGGAAGAAGAATATAAAGGATGGAAGTGGAAACGCGAGGTAAAAGAAGTAAACATTCCAATATCCAAGATAATGAATACCTTTATGTCGTCTGGAGATATGCAACAAGAGGCAGAAAACGTTGGAGCGGCACAAGGCGATCAACAGTTCCTTGGTTTAATGGCTAGCAACGTTGAAAGAGTCATGAAAGATTCTTTGAGAGAAGTTTCGGTAACGGTTTCTTGGCCTGTAAAGGCGGGTACTCAGTATTCAAGTGTGGTCTTAGTTTATTATATGGTGGATTTTAATGCAGTCAGGAATTTTGTACCGGGCCTATAAGGCTATGAACAAGAACTGTAAAGGAATGACCTTGATAGAGGTCATGATAGCCTTGGCTATCTTTTCTGCAGTAGCTGTTTTTGCTGTTATGAGTACTCGTACAGGGATGAATATAAGAAGCAAAGTTTCTGATGAGAATGATTATTATCATACAGCCAGAACTGTATTAAGACATATGCAAAAAGATATAAGTCTTGCTTTCCATTCTCCTTTGGATACGAGGAAAAGCGTGCAATACAGGCAAACACTCCCTCAGTTCGATCAATATCAGGTGTTCTCGTTCTTTAGGGGTACAAAGGACTCCATATTATTCTCTTCGTCGTCACACAGGCGTATGTATAAAGATACTAATGAAACAGATACTTGCGAGATAAGTTATACAATAGAAACAGATCAAAAAGACTCTTCAAAAAATAATCTAGTTAAAAGGGAATCACCATTTATAGATGATAAAATAGAAGAAGGTGGTGTAAAATATATTTTGGCAGAAGGTGTTGAGGAGTTAAGGTTCAGATATCTTAGGCCTAAGATCGGCGAAATGGAAGCAGCTTGGGTGGATAGATGGGATTCTACACAGGGGGAGTTTTTGTATTTATTCCCAGTTGCTGTAGAGGTTAGCATGGAATTAATATCACCTACTAACAAAGAGAAAAAGATACGTTTATTACAGAAGATAAAGATACTAAATCCTAATAACATAGATTTGGGAACAATTTTAAGCGGAGGCACTTCATCTTGAAGAGTATTAGGGGCAAAAAAGGCATGGCTCTTTTACTGGTAATGACGACAGTTGCTTTGTTATCTGTAATAATGCTTGAGCTTAACTATACTACAAGAGTCACTAATGCTATGTCATCTAATTATAAGGATGAGGTAGCAGCAGAGTATCTTGCTAAATCATCACTTAATGTTGCAATGTTAAGGATTGCAATAGCCAATAAAGTGAAGACCTTTGAAATGGGCGGTGTAAAGATACCAAGTTCAGTAACATCTATAATAATAAGTCTCCCTTTCGTTTTTCCTCCTCCAGCAGAGCTTCTTTCTTTTGGCGCTACTGGAGATGAAAATTTAGACCTTGGCATGAGAAGCATGCTTGAAGAGATAAAAAAAGACACTAATATTTCGAAAGTTGGTTATTTTGATCAAAACATATCTTCTACAGACTCCTTAATAAACATTAATGCTATCCCGTTGAGTGAAGAAAGGACAGAAACCTTTAAAGAGCAGATGAAATCACATTATGTAGCCAAGATACAAGAAGATGAAAGTTTTGGTTATAGACATCCGATCCAAGATTTTGAAAGAACCATAAACAACATAATAGACTGGATAGATGCTGATGTTAATTCAAGGAATGGAGGGGATGAGAATATATATTATGAAAAGAGGAATCCTCCCTATAGGGTAAGGAATACCCCTATGCACAGTATGTCTGAGCTCTATATGATAGAGGGAATGAACGATGAGCTTTTTGACTTTATTAGTCCAATGGTAACGATATTCTCTGGAGGAGGCATAAACGTAAATAAAGCTGATAAAGATATGTGGAAAACCATAGAACCAAAGCTCACAGATGAGGAAATAACCCTATTGATGGAAAAAATACAGCTTACGGGCGACTTTGCAAGTGAACAAGACCTCAAAACGTGGATAGGTCAAAACACAAAGATCGCCACAGCAGACTTTAATCCGTTAAAGATACCACTTTCTTTTAGTGAGGATAATTACAAGATAGAGGCAGTGGGTCATAGTGGCAAGGTGTCTAAAAAGATTATATGTTATGTTTCAGAAGCTTATAGTAAACTATTACTAGAGGGGCGCTTACCAGAAAAGAGCAGTACAGACCCAGTCCCTAGTATTGTTTATTGGGAGTATAGATAGGATTGAAAGTACTTGTATTAGACATAGGCTCTTATTCAATTAAGGCATTATACTTTGAAAAAAGTTATAGTGGTCATAAACTACTTAGTTTTTCTAATACCATAATACCTGATGATTCAAAACTCAGTGTTTCTGAAAGGATTTTAGAAGCTATACGAGTGATGAACGCGGAACAGAAATATGAACCAGCAGAAACAGTTTTGATATATCCATCAGAAAGAACTACTACAAGATTTTTTACTTTACCTTTTAAGGACAATAAAAGGATATCTATGGCATTACCTCTAGAGATAGAGGAGCAAATGCCTTTTGAATTGGAAGATATATTGTATGAATGGCAGGTCGTAGAATATCTTGATAAAGGGAGTAGAATATTCGTTACTGTTACAAGGAAAGAAGATTTTAATTCTTATATGGAACTTCTTAAAAAGGCAGGCATAGAGCCTGATGTAGTTACAACAGGTACAGATGCTTTATTTAGTTTGGGGAGTTTTCTAAAACTAGGGAAAGAGATAATAGAAGTAGAACAAGACGGCAGAAGTCAAAAACAAGTAGAGTCACACCCGGTTGTCATAATAGACATGGGAAGTACTAAGACCAACGTGGTACTTTCTAGGAATGGTGTCCCAGAGTATGCAAGGGTCATAAATTATGGCGGAGAACATATTACCAAAAAGATCATGGAATATTATGATCTGCCATATCAACAAGCAGAAACATCAAAAATAGACGTTGGATACATAATACTTGATGGTGATACCTCTAATTATACAAAAGAACAGATCAGTTTTTCTACGATATTAAAGGAAGCTAGTGATCTTGTAATAAGGGATATCAATCAAACATTAGCTAGTTATAGATCAGAGAAAAAAGATCATATATCAAGATGCTTCCTTGCTGGAGCTGGATGGCAAACGAGGAATTTTAAGGAATACATGATACAGGAGTTGAAACTTAATATACAGCCTCTAGAGTTTCATCAATCAATAGGCATTAAACTCCCGTTTAGTGGAACGCCAGATGAGTTGAAATTCTGCAATACGATAGGATATTTCTTGAGATATGCAGGTAAGACACCTTTAAAGGGGTTGAATTTCAAGAAAGAAAAAGGATCCAGTTCTTCTGGTGATGCTTCAGAATTCGTAAGGTTGTTTAGGCCGACGATAAGAAATTTTATAATAGCTTTTGTATTTTTTATGTTCTACTTGTTCGCTCATTCTATGTTGTTGAATAGGGTTCAGGAAAGATACAATGTTGATTTGGAACAGAAACTAAAAGAGGCTTTCCCAGATAAAGATAAAAGAGCTCAAAAAAACCTTTTGGATAATTACCCAAAAATAGTTAGAGAAGCAAGGACAAGATTTAAATCACAGAAGGCGTTATTAGAAGGTTCTAGTGTTAAAGAAGGCTCTTCTTTATCTGTGCTTAGTTCCTTATCTTCAAATATAGATCAAAGTAATAAGGTAGATTTTGTAGATTTGGATATACAAAGATCAGAGATAAAATCAGCAAGGTTTTATGTACCAAATAAAGAAATTGCAGACAACTTAGTTAAAGGTCTTGAGTTAAGCAAGGTTTTTAAGGACACCAAAGTTAAAGAAGGCAAAACAACAGCTAATGGTGTAGAACTAGAGCTTAGTTCTCTTTATAAAGAGGATGGTGCCAAATAATGTTCGATAAAATTAAATATAGATTCCAGGAGTGGTGGTACAACTTTACGGAAAGTGTTTTTTTAGAGAAGCTGAGGTCTCGTTATGATGCTCTTTCTCCTAGAGATAAAAAGTTATTAAAAAATGGTCTTATTGCGTTAGCTATTTTTATACTCGTATGGATAATGATGTCTATGTTATCAGGCATATCAGAAAAAGAATTAAAGATAGAGGAAGCAAGGTCAACTATTGCTGAACTTGATATTCTGAATAATTTTGTAGAGGCAAATAGATTGGAATTGCAAAAAAGAAGATCAGAAACATCTGGTTCAAAATATGTGTCTTTGACCGATCTAATAGAAAAACAACAAGTTGCTGCTTTAATAAATCCAGAAGCAAGGATAGATCTTAAAGAAACTCCAAAGAAAGACGTAGAGAAAGGTAAATTCGTAGAGAATATTGCGACAGTGAAATATGAAAAGATAACTATAAGGCAATTAGTTAAGCTTTTATCTGGTATAGAAAAAAATGAGGTCTTTGCAGTGATCTCGTCATTGAAGATAAAAAGACGGACAGATGATATAAGATACATAGATGCTGAGTTCGAAGTTTTGGCGAGGACACCAAAATGAAAGAACTTAAGTCTTTGTTTAAATATGTCTATAAACGAAGATATTATATAGCTTTGTTCTTTGTTGCTTTTATTGTTTTTTTTAGAGTGTCATTTCCAGACGAAAAAGTTGTTGAAGGTATTTTTGATAATATAAAAGCACAAACGGGGATAAGTATTGAAGCAGATAGTCCAAGATTCTCTTTCATTCCTAGTCTTGGTATAAAGTTCAATTCGGCCAAATTAAGACTATCAGGTTCAACAAAAGATATTCTTTTGGGTAAAACAAAAATAGGGATATCGCCTTTGTCTGTATTAATGCTGTCTCCTGCACTAAAAGTTGAGTCAGAATCTTTTAGGGGTGAAGTTCAAATAAAGATAAGTGGGTTTTCTTTGATAGGTACACCTGTAGATGAATTATATCTTAAAGTATACGCTGTTGATGTACAGCTTAGAGATATATTGTATCCACAATATTCATTGGATCTATTTGCAAAAGCAAATCTTAATTTGGAGGGATATATTAATCTGAGGAATATAGTTTATTCAGATCTTACTGCAGAATTATTGCTTGACGACCTTAGCTCTAAAGAAGGAACTAATGTTGGCTTTTTTGCCATACCACCATTTTCCGTCAAAAAAGGAGAGGCTTCTGTTGCTTTACAAAAAAGTGAGCTTACTGTTGGTAAATTAGTACTTGGTGGAGCAGGGGATGATATAGACGGGTCTTTAAGAGGTAAATGGTCATATAAGGGTAATAGATACGAATTTACTGTTAAACTTAAACTTGCTGGAGATCTAGATAGGACGTTTGGGTCTTTTATGTCTTTTCTTCCTCAAGCTGCAAAGAAACCAGATGGTTTCTATAATTTTAGAATTAATGGCGACGGAAGAATGCCCATGCCTAATATAACACCTCTATAATCTTTTTACCGCTTCTGCTATCTTTTTTGCGGCTACTTTACATTCTTCTATAGAAGGCACAAGAGCCATCCTTAAGTAGTTTTCTCCGATATTTTTGTTGTTTATCGTTTCTGTTAAAAAACTTCCGGGAGTTACGACTATACCATATTCTGGTTCTAATAATTTTTTGCAAAGATCTATACCTTTAACTCCATTTGGAAGTTTTTGCCAGATGTAGAATGTTCCCCTCGGGGTACAATCCTCAAAACCAACAGAAGTAAAGGCAGCAACAAGAACATCACGTCTTTGTTTTAGTCTTTGCCTATTTTCTTCAACGTGAGTTTCATCTTTTAATGCTGTTATGGCCGCGTCTTGTACAAAGTATGGTGGACCACTATCTATATTGGTTTTTAATTTTTTTATTGTGTCTATAAGCTCATTATCACCTGCAACCCACGCTATTCTCCACCCTGTCATTAAACTTCTTTTAGACATGGAATTTATACTTAGCACTCCTTTTTTTGATACCTCAAGTATGGAGCGTGGTTTGAATTCATTCTCGTAATAGATCTCACTATAACATTCATCATTTATGATTACGATGTCGTTCTTGTTACAGAACTCAACTGCTCTTTTTAAAAATTCTATAGTTGCTGTACCAGAAGTAGGATTGTTAGGGTAGTTAAGCCATAGTATTTTTGCTTTTTTTATAACGTCCTTTGGTATTGAATCAAGGTCTGGCAAAAAGTTGTTTTCTTTTTTTAAATCTATAAAATAAGGTATCGCTCTAGAGAATAAAGCTCCTTTAAGATATGGAGGATATCCCGGGTTTGGCATTATTATGTAGTCTTCAGGCTCAACGAATGCATTAGATAAATTAAAGATAAGCTCTTTTGCTCCTATGGCAGTACAGATTTCCTTATCAGGGTCTATATCAACAGAAAAACGTTTTTTTATCCATTGTGATACTGCAATTCTATATTCTTTAGTACCGTTGTAGATTGGGTAACCTCTTCCAGCGTTTTCATCAATAGAACGTTTTGCCGCCTCTCTTATGAAAGAAGGAGTTGGGTCTTTAGGATCTCCTATACCAAAATCTATTGGAGTTATTCCTTTTGCTTTTAAAGAATTGAACATGGTGTCTATTTCATCAAAAGCAAAAACAGGGAGTCCTTTTATTATAGAATTAGCTGTCTTCAATTTACTTCTCCATATTGTTTTTGATAGAATTTTTTATAAGCACCTTCTGATTTTATTAGTTCATCATGAGTTCCTTCTTGTACTATTCTGCCTTTTTCAAGAACGATTATTCTATTTGCGTTCTTTATCGTAGATAATCTGTGTGCTATTACAAGAGTGGTTCTGTTTTGCATTAGTGTTTTTAAGGCATTTTGTACGGCTATCTCTGATTCACTATCTAAAGATGACGTAGCTTCATCCAATATTAGTATAGGGGCATTCCTTATTATAGCTCTTGCTATGGTGAGTCTTTGTTTTTCACCCCCAGAGAGCCTTAAACCTCTTTCTCCCAATACGGTATTGGCACCTTCTGGCAGTCTAGAAATAAAGTCATGGGAGTAAGATAACTCTATGGCTTTTTTAAGATCATCTTTTGATGCTGTTCTTCTTCCAGCTAGTATGTTTGAACTTACCGTATCATTAAAAAGAAAAGTATCCTGAGTGACTATTGCTATATGTTCTCTTAATGATCTTATGCTGAAATCCTTTATATTCTTGTCGTCTATCTCTATGTTTCCTTTAGTTGGGTCATAGAACCTTGGTAAAAGACTGGCTATAGTTGTTTTGCCACTACCGCTTGAGCCAACTAAGGCTACGACTTCACCTTTATTTATATGAAAACTTATATTGTTGAGTGCTTCTTCTTCACCATCTGGATATGTGAATGAGACGTTGTTAAATTTAATAGAACCCCTTACTCCTTCTAGCTGTACGCCTTGGGTCATCTTTTCTATTGGCATGTTAAGGATGTCCCTTATTCTAGCAATTGCAGCTATTGATGCCTGTAGTTTAAGGTTTGAGTTGTTGATCTTCTTTATAGGTCCTTGTGCAAGACCAAGTGTCACTATTACGGTCATGAACTCACCTTGCGTTACACTTCCGTTTATGACCCATAGCCCTCCTACATATATTACAAGTGCTGTTATAAGACTACCTATGAATTCTACCAGCGGTGTAGATATTTCTTCTACTTTATATGTTTTAAAGATGACCTTATAAAGCGTTCTGTTTATATCCAAGAATTTTGCCTTCATCATTACTTCTATTGAAAAAGCTTTGATGATCCTTAGACCATTAAATGTTTCGTTCAGCACAGAACCTAAAGTGCCATATTGTTCAAGGTTCCTTTGTGTGTATCTTTTTACAGTAGCTCCAACTTTGGCAATTACAAAAACAACGAAAGGTGCAACTATAAGTATCATTATTGTTAGTTTCCAGCTTGCCATCATCGCTGTAATTATGAAGCCCACAAAAGTTATGGGCTCTCTTATAAGGTCAAAAGAAAGCATTACTCCTTCTGGTATTTTTTGTCCGTCGTTTATTACCCTTGTGAACATAGAGCCTGAATGATGTTTAGATGTTGTGGAAAAAGGAAGCCTTATCATGTGTGAATAAAGATCGTTCCTTAGGTGCATTAAAGACAACTCTCCAATCCCTCTTTGCATAGTGAAATGGAAATATCTGCTTAGTCCGCTCAAAAAATATAGGACTATTACAGCCAGAGACACGAATTTTAATGTTCCTATGCTTTTACCGACGAAAACCCCGTCCAATGTTGGTTTTATAAGCTGAACACTTGCGACAGGTACTATACTCACCAATATTCCCAAGAAAAAAGCCAACAACAATTTTGGCCAATGTGGTCTTAGATATTTTTTTGTGAACCAAATAAAATTGTTCAAGTTCTTGACCTCCACATGAGCAAGCTAGACAACGGAACTGAGATTAAAGCGACGATTATACTTATCATTATTGCAGAAAAATAATTAGAGAAGGACAGAATGTCTGAAAGGAATAACACCAACGCTACGGGTATAAAGAATGAAGTAAGGGTCTTTCCTACTTTAAAAGAGTAGACCAAAACAACAGCTGTATATAGCGCAGGAATACTTATTGTTCCGTCCCAGTGTACATGAAATTTTTTTGTATATATATCCATTCCTATGCTTGGGAAGAACATATCAACTACCAATGAAAGTATTAGAGCTATGACTATAGATAAAAGGAACCCTCTGAATTTTGAATATTCCTTAAAGATATAAAGATAAATGGCTACAAAGGGCACGGCCAATATGTGTGTTTTATATGAAAGATGTAATAGATCATTGAACCATCTGTAATGACCTACTTTAGATAATACGTAGTGTCTGAATTCTTGTACTACCACAGCGTCTATTTGTAAGAATATCTTGTCAAGTCCCTGATGTGGCACATGAGGCACTAAGGTTACCAATTTTTGATATGCTATTATGCAAAGCAAGAAGGGGAGGTAGTCGCGTATTACATAGAGAATATTGAACTTTGTTTTCCATAGATGTACGAATTGATCCTGTATAGTGACCTCTGGTATTTTTACTCCAGATTTAATTGTGTCTATTATTCTTTGCATCCTGTTCTGATAAAGTGCAGCAAGGATGGCAAAAATGAACAGCAAAAGCAGCCCCGTAGCGTGCTTAGATAGTATTATACTTCCGTTCAAAAGACTGTAATACTCAGATGGACTTGTTACCCATAGTGATGGTATTATCATCATTAGTGCAATGATGTCTTCGGTCCTTATTAGTGGTCGAGATATCCTTTCAGGCATTTGAGGCTAGTTTATTGGGGTACTTTTAGGATGTCAACGTCAACATACGAGAAATACTCATACAGGTTCTTTACTGACAAGTGGATGTTCCTTGTCGTAATAGGATTCTATCTTGTCATAAGGTTTAAGTTGATGCCGGGCTTTATAACAGATGTATATTTGCCCTTTATTTTATGTGCCATGAAGTTCATTTGGACAAAGACAAGTTATGTTAAAATGGAAAACGATATACTTACTTACTCACATAAAGAGCTACCTACCTATTTTAGGATTGAACTTCCTGCCAACAGAATAAAGAGGATGTATTTCAAGGTACTGTTCTTTACGATGATAGATAGACAATACTGCCTTGTTGAATATATAGATGAGAATTCAAAGATAAGAAGTCTTTTAATAAACCTAGAAAGGTTCTCAAGACCAGAAAAAACTCGCCTTGC
>CAYPMK010000007.1:0-5342 GCA_964411885.1 uncultured Bdellovibrionales bacterium | reverse complement strand
CTATTTTTCTATCAACTGATAGATGTCTGGAAGGTTCCTGTATCTTTCACCAAAATCAAGCCCATATCCAACAAGGAATTCTTCTCCTGCATCTATTCCAACATAGTTTGCGCTTACGTTGCTTTCTGGAGAGCGACATGCTTTTTTATCTATGAGCGTACATACCCTTATTGACTTTGGCTCTGCGGCCCTAAGTCTTTCTATATAGAAAGACAAAGTTCTTCCGCTATCCACTATTTCGTCGAATATTATTATGTGCTTTCCTTTGATGTCTGTTGATATGTCTTGAAGTATAGTCACTGTACCGCTTGAACGTGTGTCTTTGCCATAACTTGATAGTTTTACAAAATCTATTACGAACGGTATTTTTATTTGTCTTAATATATCTGCAACAAAGAAAAGTCCGCCTTTAAGTATGCATAGAGCAACTATTTTTGGGTCCTCTTTTTGCATTAGTTCTTTATTAACATATTCTGAATAATCTGTGTTTATTTGATCTGCTAAGTCCTTGCAAAGGACTTCTATCTCTTTTTTTGAAAGGAAGATCTCTAGTTTGTAGTCTTTTTCTTTAGCCATTGTTTGTAAATATACTTTCTAACTGTTTTATGCAAACAAAAACTTTATAACAACTGTCCCGGTTTTAAGCTTTTCTTTAGTTTGCCAGCAACAGATATGGGGAGTTCTACTTCTATGACTGTGTGATCCTCTTTTTCGTCTTGGCTGATTATATAGCCGTTCGATAGCAGGAACGATAATATCCACGAATCAACGTGACCTATCTTTAACGTTAATTTTTCCCAGAAGAAACTTAAGGATTCTTCTATTTTCTTTAATAATTCTTCTTGTCCTAGCCCTTTTAGCGCAGACATCATTACAAATGGTCGCTGTTTTGGATAACGTAAAAAAGTCTCTTTAGGTATCTCTGTTGCATCTATCTTATTATATACATAAATAACTGGGATATGTGCCGCTCCTAGTTCTTTTAAAACCTCTTTTACTACGTTGGTGTGATGGTTGAACTCAGTTGTTGATATATCTATTACATGAAGGATGAGGTCTGCCTCTTTTATTTCCTCAAAAGTTGATTTGAATGCATCTACAAGATGATGTGGTAATCTTTGTATGAAACCAACTGTGTCTGTTATTATTGCCTGTTTACCATTAGATAGTTTTATTCTTCTTGTGGTTGGGTCTAGTGTAGCGAATAACTTGTCCTCTACGAACGCATCAGCGGATGTTAGCAGATTTAACAAAGTTGATTTTCCAGCGTTGGTGTAACCAGCTATTGCTATTTGAGGGATGTTCTTTTTTTCTCTATATTTTCTGTGCAGATCCCTGTTTTTTTCTATTAGTTTTAATTCTTGTTTTAGTTTCGCTATTTTATCCTTGATAGTTCTTCTGTCAGCCTCTAATTTCATTTCTCCAGGGCCTCTGGTGCCTATACCACCGCCCAGTCTGCTCATGTCTATCCCTTTACCTTTTAGTCTTGATAAAAGGTAACTTAATTGTGCAAGATCTACCTGTATTTTTCCCTCTTTCGTTCTTGCTCGTTGTGCAAATATTTCTATTATAAGACCGGTCCTGTCCACAATGTTTGCTTCAATCTCATCCTCAAGGTTACTTTCTTGTGAAGGGGATAGTTCCATATCAAAAATAACTGTTTCTATGTCGTTGTTTTTAACGAAGTCCTTTATTTCTTGTACTTTTCCAGAGCCTATACATGTTGATGGAATGAGTTTTTTTAGGTTTTGTGAAAAAACCTGTACTACTTGAGCGCCAGAAGTTTCTGCAAGACTTTTTATTTCTTCTATATTGCCAGAAACTATTTCATTGTTCTGTATCTCTACTATTACTGCTCTATATGTGGTCATTTATTTTCCGATTACGAGCTTTTCAAGCTCTGATGTTATTTTTTTTATTAATTCTTCTTTAGGTAATGTCGAAGAGAAAGTTGCCGCAAATTTGTGTCCGCCACCACCAAACCCCATTGCGAGTTCCTCTATTGGATGTATTCCTTTTGATCTAATGCTTACCTTTATGCTTTTGTCTGGGCTTTCTCTAAAAAGAACGGCTATATTCACTCCTTTTATAGTTAGAAGATGGTTAACAAAACCCTTTGTGTGTGCGGCACAAACTTCATTATCGTTTAAGGTAGAATATGGAATGTATACGTAAGCTACCTTGCCACTCTTTGTTAACTCTATATCGCGAAGCATACACCCCAGAGTTTTTAATTGTCCAAGGCTGTTACTCCCAAAGACTTCTGATTGTATTTTTTCAGCGTCTATTCCTAACTCGATCAATGAAGCGGCTATTCTGTGAGAATATGAGGTCGTTCTTGAGTACCTAAAGGATTTTGTATCACTAATTATAGCTGTATATATTGCTTCTGCAGTTCTTATATCTAATTCCATATTGAGTTCTTCTTTTATCAGACTATAGATTATTTCTCCTGTAGAGGATGCTGTTTCATTTATAAGATATGAACAATTATTTTCTACAGATTTTGTTCTATGATGTGAAATGAATATAATGTCCCTGTTTTTTATCCCATCAATATATTCTTTTGTTTCTTCACCTATTTTAGACAGGTCATTTACATCAACTATTATTACCAGTGCTTCTTCTATTTTAGGTGCTGTTGAGTGAGAATTGAATTCAGCATAATCTTCTAAAAAACTTAGCGGAAGAGGAGTAGGGTCCTGATTCACTATTATGACGTGCTTGTTTAGTTTTTTTAATGCTATTGCAAGAGCTGTTTCACTGCCTATTGCATCACCATCTGGAGCTGAGTGTGTGCTAATGATTATATTTTTAGAAGAAACGATCTTTTCTTTTATGCAGTTCAAACTCATCATCATTTGTTGAAAATCATAGTATCCATAGTTGGTACTGTCAATCAGCAAGAGGAAGTATTATCTCAAATATAGTCCCTTTCTGTGAGGTTTCAACAAGCCTTATGCTGCCCTTGTGGTCCTCTATTATTCCTAAAGAAACACTAAGTCCCAACCCCAAGCCTTCATTGTCTTGTGAGCCAAAGCTTTTGCCCATACCGACTACTCCTTTTGTGGTAAAAAATGGCTCAAAGATCCTGTCTTTTATTTCCACTGGTATTCCGTGTCCTGTGTCGTGAATTCTTATAGTTACTCTGCCATCACTTATTGACGAACTTAGTTTTATAGTTCCGCCCGTTGGCATTGCGTGTCTTGAATTTATCAGTAGATTGAGTACAACTTGTTCCATTTGCGACTGACTACCTCTCACTAGTGCCTTTATTGAGAGGTTTTTCTCTATTTTTATATTGTTGCTCAAAAAATCCCTTTCTATAAGTTTAATGGTGTTAGTTATAGCTTCGTTGATATTATATAGTTCGTGTTCTCCCTCTCTCTTTTTTGCAAAATCTTGCAATCTTGATACTATATCACAGGCTCTTTCTGACGCCATTAACGCTATCTGTAGAGCTTCTTCCATTTCTTTTGGGTCTTTTTTTTCTAATGCAAGACTTACATGACCTATCAAGGCACCAAGTATATTGTTGAACTCATGAGCTATACCGCTGGACAACGTTCCAAGGGATGCCATTTTTGCTGCATGCAAAAGTTCACTGGTTTTTTTGTTTACTTCGTCTTCTAGATTTTGGTTTAATGAATAAAGCTCTTTTTCTCTTAATTGTATTTTCTTTATCATTGTATTGAATGAATTTATAAGTTCATTGATCTCTGCGAACTTTGTAGGGTCTAATTTTGAATCATATACTCCATCCGCAAAACATTTAGATGCTGTGCAAAGCTCCTTTATTGGTTTTAAAAAAGAATTCATTACAAGAAGGAATATTATTATAGAGGCAGTTAACACAAGTAACATTATTCCGAACGACGAATACAAAAAATTTCTATAGGCAGAGTTAGTACTGGACTCTGAATTATAAGAGATCATTCTTAGGTTGGTGTTAGGTACTTCTTGTAACAGTACAACATTACCCTCTGATATTATAAAATTAGATTTTGCTCGAATTATCTGACTTGGTTCTACTATTCTTTTGAAATCAGCCTCTTCATAAGATGACACATAATATGTTTCTACATTTACTTCAAATTGTTCTGGAGCAACAACTAATGTAGGGGCTGATATAAGTCTTCTATTAAAGAACGTGGGAGATATGTTTAAAACAGCATCATATCTTTTGTTATTAATGCTAACAGAAGTTTGCATGCATATAGTTGAATTAGATCTGTTCTTGGTTCTGTAGAATATATTTAGTTCCTTAGGTGCATAATTTATTTTCTGACAAACCAAATTAGGCTCATCTTTAGACGAGAATGACATGAACAAGTAGTTGCCGTCATATACATGTATCGTATTAAGATATCTTGGTCTTAATGTTTTTTGATTGAACTTAGTATTGTTGTATATTGACGTTATAAGATAGTTCTTTGTCTCTGATAATTTAGATTTTACGTCGGAGTAAAGGTTGTCGTTATTCATCTCTAGTACATTATATGCGTGTGATACTCCTGTTGTATAAATGGATCTTCCTGCTATTATTATGATAGTCAGCGACGTAATTAATATTAGAGCACCTATGCCTATGATCATTCTTTTTCTTAGTGTCATTCCATACATTATATAGGGATGTTTCGATTTTGGTATAAAAGAAGACTCTAATAAAAGTGGTGACATATTTTTGTCATAGCTCTTTCTGGCTTATAAAAACATAATAAAAACAAGGTGTTTATAAAAATAAAAAAAAGTGAAAAAAAGTCTTGCCAACGCATAGGTGTTTGAATATAACTAGCCCTCGCGTCAGATGACAGTTATTATTTTTCTGTTGTTTGGAGCGAGAAACTTGGTCTTTGAAAACTAAATAGCAGATATATTGCCAGTAGCAATGTTGAACATGTTCAACGTTGATTTTTATAAGAGTTTTTAATGAATACAGTATTTAAACCCATTCCAATGGGGCTTTAATAAAAGTTTAATTGGAGGGTTTGATCCTGGCTCAGAGTGAACGCTGGCGGCGTGCTTAATACATGCAAGTCGCACGAGAAAGTTTCTTTCGGGAAGCGAGTAAAGTGGCGCACGGGTGAGTAACACGTAGATAATCTACCTTAGAGTGGGGAATAACACTGGGAAACTAGTGCTAATACCGCATAATCTGAAGATGACCACGGTCGTTTTCAACAAAGAGGGCCTCTGCTTGCAAGCTCTCGCTTTTTGATGAGTCTGCGTCCCATTAGATAGTTGGCGGGGTAATGGCCCACCAAGTCTACGATGGGTAGCTGGTCTGAGAGGATGATCAGCCACACTGGAACTGAAACACGGTCCAGACTCCTACGGGAGGC
>CAYPMK010000006.1:48529-50669 GCA_964411885.1 uncultured Bdellovibrionales bacterium | reverse complement strand
ATAATAGAAACATCTGGCGAATGGATAATATTTTCTGATCTTTTAGAGGGGGTAAAAAAAGATATTCCTATAGTTTCTTTACTATCATTCGCAATGGTTTTCTTAGTAGTTATTTTCCTGATGGGATCTTTAAGGTCGTCTATTGTGGTTATCTCCTGTCTTATGTTTGGTCTATTAACAATGTTGGCCGTAATAGCTATATTTGGTATAAAGATAAATTTCTTTAACTTTATAGCAATACCACTAACGATGGGCGTAAGTGTTGATTATCCTCTTAATGTTTATTCTAGGTACTTGATAGATAAAAAGAAAGATTTTAAAACAACGATCATGAATACTGGTTCTGCCGTACTAGCATGTTGTTTAACAACGTTGGTGTCATATGTTATACTACTCGCTGCAAACAGCCGTGCCCTTGCCTCTTTTGGTAAACTTGGCTTTATAGGCGAACTTGCTTGCATATCTGGAGCGTTGTTTTTAGTCCCAACATTTCATCACTTGATAGGTAAAAAATGAAGAAACCTTGTGTATTAATGATATTGGATGGGTGGGGTTATAGTGAAAGTAAAGACAATAATGCTGTCTATACTGCAAAAACCCCTAACCTTGATTCCATTGTTTTAGAATATCCAAATTCTTTTCTAAAATGTAGTGGTCTTGATGTTGGATTACCAAAAGGACTTATGGGTAATTCAGAGGTTGGACATCTTAATATTGGTGCTGGAAGAATCGTATATCAAGATCTCACAAGAATAGATAAAGCAATAGAGGATGGTGAATTTTTCTTAAATAAAGAGATAATTAAGGCATATGATCTAGCTATAGCAAATAATTCAAAAATACATTTAATGGGCCTTCTTTCTGACGGAGGTGTACACTCACACATAAATCATATTGAAGCTTTTTTGAAACTAGCAAAAGAAAAAAATGTTCAGAATCTTGTTCTCCATCCTTTTTTTGATGGCAGAGATACAGCACCTAAAATAGGGCACACATATTTAAGTAAATTAATAGAGATGTTCAAGAAATATGGATGTGGAACTATTGGGTCTATGTCTGGAAGATATTATGCAATGGACAGAGACAAGAGATGGGAAAGGCTTCAACGAGCTTATGATGCAATGGTTATGGGTGTTCCCTTAAGCAATATGGACCCCGTAGAATATATTAAAGAAAATCATAAAAAAGATATAGGCGATGAGTTTATAGAACCTGCATGTTTTAATAAAGAGGCAATTATTAAAGATGGAGACGTTGTTATCTTTTTTAATTTTAGATCTGACAGAGCTAGAGAAATAACTAGGGCCTTGATGGATAACGAATTAAAAGAGCTGAACAGAAATGTTTTTCCAAAAATACGTCATTTCTTATGTATGACCGAATATGATGCTAATTTTGTTCTTCCAGTTGCTTTTCCAAAACAGAATTTAAAAAACATAATGGGAGAAGTTATATCAAAACAAGGCCTAAAACAGCTTCGTATAGCGGAAACAGAAAAATATGCACATGTGACATTTTTCTTTAATGGAGGGGTAGAGACACCGTTTGCTGGAGAAGACAGAGTTCTTGTAGATTCACCAAAAGATGTTGCAACGTATGACTTAAAACCAGAGATGAGCGCATATAAAGTAACAGAAAAATTATTGAGCGAGTTAGACAAAAATATATATGATCTTGTTGTAGTTAATTATGCGAACTGCGATATGGTTGGTCATACTGGTGTTTTTGATGCGGCTGTTAAAGCTGTAGAGACTGTAGATGAATGCTCTTCTGTAATTATAAAAAAAGTTCTTGAAAAGAACGGCACGGTTTTTTTAACAGCTGATCATGGTAATGCAGAAAAGATGAAGGACCATGATCAAGCTCATACAGCACACACGACTAATGACGTTAGGTTTATAATAATAGATAAGCACATTAATAAGGATAAAATTAGTTTAGAGAACGGGCGTCTAGCAGATATTATGCCCAGCATACTTGACTGGATGAACGTAAGAATACCAGATGAAGTTTCGGGTAAAAGCCTTATAATAAAACGGTAGAGGTGCTTTGTGGAAGGAAGAAGAAAGCGTTTTGTAGACAACACTGTATTAATGTTCCCGAATCTTTTTACTACTGGTAATTTGTTTTGTGGTTTTTA
>CAYPMK010000006.1:0-48429 GCA_964411885.1 uncultured Bdellovibrionales bacterium | reverse complement strand
TGTGGTGCTCTTAGGCTTGCTAAATTCAATGTAAGTTATAGATCATCTGACCCTAGGTATTTTTGTGGACTTCCAATACCAGTTGCGGCTGCAACAGTAGCTTCTGGTTTTTTGTTCTTTGTGGAGGTTGGTGATATTGAACATCGTCCTCATTATTTTATAGCCATACTTATAGTTACAGCTGTGCTAATGGTTAGTTCTGTAAGATATAAGAGCTATAAAAAACCAGAGAGAAGTTTAAAAAATCAATTCTATACCAATATGGTGTTATTTCTTTTAGTTTTGGTAACAGCGGCTATAAACCCTCATATAGTTATTTTTTCTCTTTGCGTGCTTTATATTTTTCAAGGTTTATTGTTTGAGGCTTATCTAAGGATATTGTCTGTTTTTGGTAGAAATGGAGATTAATTATAAATTAACAATATCGTATGATGGAACAGGTTATGTTGGCTGGCAAACACAACCAGGTAAACCCACGATACAGGGTGTTATAGAGAATCTTTTATTTAAAGTCTTTGGTAAGCAAATAACTTTAAGATACCCGAGCAGAACAGATGCTGGAGTACATGCATATGGTCAGGCCGCAAGTTTTAAATGTGAATCTGAATACAGCGCAGAAAGAATGCAAAAAATATTAAACACACAACTCCCTCCAGACATAAGTATCCTTGATGTTAAAGTGTGTGGACCAGAGTTTGATGCAAGGAAGGCTTTAAAAAAGAAATATACGTATCGTATAAGTAATGCTCCAATAAGGAGCCCTTTTTATATAAACAGAGTTTGGTGGCTTAAATATAAGCTTAATAAAAACGATATGTTAAAGGCTTTTGACCTTTTTATTGGTGAAAAAGATTTTAAAGCCTTTATGGGCTCAGGAACTGAAGTAAAAACGACGATAAGGAATATATACGCCATAGACATAAAACAAGATGGCCACGAAATGAACATAAGTTTTACCGGCAATGGCTTTTTAAAACACATGATAAGAAACATTGTTGGCACAGTGGTAGAAGTAGGCATTGGCAGATATGGCGTACAGGATGTTGTGAATATGTTGGAATCAAAAGATAGACGCAAGGCAGGCATAACAGCTCCAGCGTATGCATTGTATCTTGAAGAGATCTTTTATGATGAAAGAGAATAAAAAAGATTTTTTTAGACGTAATTGGGTTGAATGCATAATCCTATCAACCCTTATACATTTAATATTATTGTATCTGTTTATTGGGGATTTTTTGTTGGTGAAATATTTGCCAGAGAAATTAAAAGCACCAATGGATGTTTATGTCGTTGATGCAGATCAAATAAGAAGGCAGATAGTTTCCATAGATGATGAAAAAGGGGATGAAGAAGCAAACCCTAATGCTCGTTTTTTGAGCAAGGTGAACAAAAGGGTTGATATAGAAACTCGTGCAAATTCTTGGGGAAAACCAAAGAACAGGATGAGTGGAGTCCAAACCATATTAGAACAAGATCTGGACGAAGCTATAAGCTCGTACATTAAAGGACGCAAACAAAAAAAAGTACAAGGCGATGGGGATGATTACGGCGAATCAACTACCTATGATTATCTTCCCGGCATAAGACCCGGAGACAAAACAATGCTTAATACAGCAGAATTTGTTTATTATTCTTTTTATAGAAGGGTTCAGGATTCAGTCGTTTATATGTGGAACAGATATGTTTCCGAATATGTTGAAAAACACCCTGATGTTAAGAAAAATCTTGGTAAAAAAGATTATATTACAGAGGTAGAGGCTGTTCTTGATAGAGATGGTTCTTTTATTAAAATGGTTGTGCTAAGGAGTTCTGGTGTTAGTGGTATAGACGAGGCTCCCGGCAAAGCTTTTTCTTATGCGAGTCCTTTTCATAATCCACCAGAGGGTATGATAGAAGAAGACGGGTATGTAAGAATGAAATGGCGTTTTATTGTTAGTGTTGTTGAAACCCTTAAGTATGGGGTAGAAGAGATAAATCCATTTAATTATAACGACGGCTGGCCAGATCCTGCCCTTCAAAGAGAAACTTGGAAATAGTTAATGGTATTGATATAGACAATTAGCATCCCTATTGTTATTATTATATAGGGGTATCTTGTTTATGTTCCAAGTTCTATCAGCTCTTGTCGTGTTTTATTGCTCTGTTATCAACGCTCAGAGCAACAATGATCTTATATTAGAAAAAGCACTTAAAAGTACTGGTATAAAGAGTAAAAATCTTGGAATAGCTGTTTATGACATAAAGAACAAGAAACAAGTTTATTCTTTTAATTCAGATAAATTATTTAGCATAGCGTCTGTTAATAAATTACTTATAACAGGAGCTAGTCTTAAGTATTTGGGGCAGGATTTTAGATTTAAGACGATAATTAGTGGTAAAACACCAAATAAAGACGGAATAGTGAAGGGTGATATATATATAAAAGGAAATGGAGATCCTTTATTTGTTTCAGAGAACATGTGGTATTTGGTGAATACGCTATATAACATCGGTGTTAGATCTATAGAAGGCGATATTATTTTAGATAACACGATGTTCTCGGCAAAAAACATATATGAAGAGGATGGAGATAGGGCATACAACTCAAAAGTCTCCGCTCTTTCTGTTAATTTTAATTCTATAGCCGTAAATGTTGTATCTGGAGATGTGCCACATGTTTCCATCGATCCGAAAGTATCCAGTATTGGATTGTTAGACAAAACACATAACAGTCCATCAAAGAATGATGTGGAAATAAGACGTATATCAGATGATATAGTTGTTTCTGGCAACATAGATAGCAGGGAATACTCACTTAAAACAACATACAGGAACATAGATGATCCAGTCTCTTATTTTAAAGAAGTTTTATTACTGCATATGTCGTGGAGAGATATGCAGTTAAACGGTGATGTCCGTTCTGGGAAAGTGTCTTCACGTGAAAAAGTTCTTTTTGAAATGGACTCCAGAAGACTTAACGATATCTTGGTCGAAATGAACAAATTCAGCAATAATTTTATATCTGAACAGTTAATGAGGGCTTTTGTATATAAATTAAAAGGCGTTGTAGATGAGAAAGCCTTTTCTGAATTAATGAGAGATTATGTTAGAGAAATCGGCCTTGATCCAAATTCTTTTGAGGTCGTTAATGCCTCTGGTTTTTCAAGAATGAATAGAACGAAACCTTCTGATTTCGTAAAATTTTTAGCAAGTGTTTATGATGATTTTCAAACAGGGCCAGAGTTTATAAACAGCCTTCCAATATCAGGTATAGATGGAACTATAAGAAGGACTCACGCTGGGGCTAATGTTAAAGGTAAAATTAGAGCTAAAACAGGAACGCTCAGCGGAGTAAGATCGTTGGCTGGATATGTTTCTGGAGAAAGAACAGTGTATGCTTTTATAATAGTCGTTAACGATCCTAAGGCAAACAACATGACTAACTGGGAAAGCAGGATATTAGAAAAATTTATTACGGGAGAAAAAGATGTTTAAGAAACATTACATCTTTGTTCTTTTTTATATGGTTCTTTCTTTTAATGTTTTTGGCAATATTGGTGAATATTATTCAAAGCATGTAAAGGGGAGTAAAATAACTGATAATTTTGTTGTACCAAAAGGACTAGAAAGAGCTGTTGATTTTTGGATAGACATATATTCTAAATACGATGTTAATCAAATAGTCATACACGACACAGACACCTTTGTTGTTTATGATGTAGTTGATGTTTCAGATCTTGATCTTGTTAAAGATCTTTCTTCTGATATCAAAGATGAAATAATAGATAGTAGGGTTAGTATAATAAAGAATAAGTATTCTTCTATCCTTAAAGAGTTGTCTTTGTCTAATGAAGACGATCATCTGAGTCAAGAATCGAAGGAAGTGTTTCTTAAATTTAAAAATATTGATGATAATAATAAATTTATTGAAGCGGCAAGACCCGGAAGAATAAGAGCTCAAAAAGGGCAGATGTCTAGTTTTAGAGAGGCTATATATTATAGTCAACTTTACATAGAAGACATAGAAAACGTCTTGAATGAACAAGGTCTTCCTTTGGAGCTAGCCAGAATACCTTATGTTGAATCTTATTATAACCCGATGGCTGTTTCACCAAGGAATGCCGCAGGTATTTGGCAATTTATGAAAGGCACAGCAAAAGAATATATGAAAGTTTCAAAGCATTATGACGAAAGAAAGGATCCTGTAGCATCTACTTATGCGGCAGCTAAATTATTAAAACAGAGTTATGAATATCTTTGGAATGAATGGCCTCTTGCCATTACGTCATATAATCATGGACGTTTTGGTATGAAAAGAATTGTTGATAGGGTTGGTAGTAAAGATATATCAACTATTGTTAAGAACTACAATAGTAACACTTTTGGTTTTGCATCAAAGAATTTTTATGCTGGTTTTCTTGCTGTTCTATATCTGGACCTGAACAAAAATAAATTTTTCGGGGATATTAGCCAAGCTGATAGTACCAAATACAAAGCGGTTCAACTGACAAGACCTTTAAAATTATCTCAATTAGAGGCATTGTTAGGGATGGATATGGACCAAATAAAAAGGTATAATCCAGCAATATCAAGAATGGCTTTTGAAACAGACGCAGTAATGCCAAAAGGGGCCAAGATAAGGATGCCAAAGGACCTAATAGAAAATATAAGGGGTATAAATGATTATGCTAAGATCATATAAATTTTTTGTTTTATTAATTTGTTTAATTAGTTTACCTGCTATATGTGATGGGCAGGTGCAAGATAAAAAAGCTACAGTTTTTACTTTAGACGATAATTCAACAAAATATAAAGTTGATCCTGCTGAAATAAATAAAATAAAGTCAATGGATGTTCAGGCTATAAAAGAAAAAATAGAATCTATGAGAGACAAAGTCCTTGATTCTAAATCAAAATTAATGGAAGTATCTAAAGATGGTCTAAACACTGCTCCTGTATCATATTTGTCTATTTCTCACGTTAATAAAATGAGCTCAAGGTTTAACATAATGAGTCTGAAATATATATTAGATGGCAAAAGTATATATTCTGTTTTTGATGTTAACCAAGACAAACAAGATGCCTCCATTTTAAGTTCCTTTATTAACCCAGGTCATCATGAACTTGTTGTAGAAGCAGTTGTATCTGGTAGTGCGAGTGGTGTATTTGATTATTTGAAAGATTACAAAATAAAGGTCCAAGACAGGTATTCTTTTGTGATCCCAGATAACAAAAAAGTTTTAATCTCGGGTATAAGCTATGAAAAAGGTGGAATCTTTACATCTTTTAAAGATAGACCTGCTATGAAATTTGAAACCCAATTACAAAATAAAATGCCGGAGAGAATAGAGCAATAATGAAATATTTTATTATCACAGCGATAGTTTGTTTTCATAGTTCTTTTTCTTATTCTCAGGGGTCAGACATATCCACTAGGGCAGAATCCTATTTTATAAACGGAGATCTTTTTCAGGCAGAATATATATTTAAGGATGTGGCAAAAACATCTCAGGGAGTTGTTTATTCACACGCCATATCGAGGCTTGTGGATATAGCAGAACAAAATTCAGACACAGCCCTTTTTAAATATGTTATAGATAATTCAAAAGATTTTAAAAATATAAGATCTGAAGCTAGATCTTCTATAATATATAAAATAGCCAAAATGTCTTTTCATGAAGGGGATTGTGATCTTAGCACGAAGTTTATAGACAGTTTAGATAAAGAAATGCCATATTATTTTAAGGGACAATATATAAAGGCTTCTTGTTTTGTTATTAATAAAAAATACAAAAATGCTTTACTGTTGTTTGATAAACTTTCTAATTATAAGAGTGATTACAATACAAAAGATGTTGTTGATCTTGCTACAATAGGTAAAGCAAGGGTTTTGGTATTACTTGGTAGATTTAATGAAGCTTTGATGTCTTATCAGTTGATAGACGCTATCTCTCCATATTATTTAAGGTCATTATATGAGATGGGTATGTTGATGATTAGCAAAAAGGATTACGAAAAAGCACTATATCATTTAGAAGCTATTTCTTTGTTAGACGATAGAGATTGGGATAAGCAAAAATTAAGCGCAGACTATAGCGAAGATATATCTGAGTTTGATTTTATGAAAGTTAAAACTATCCGTGGCTATATATACATGGAAAACAATATGTATGAAGAGGCAAACAAGATCTTTGACGAAGTCTTGACAGAATATTCAGGTATCAAAAAAATATTTGCTGATGAAATAAATAAATTTAAGTTATCTGATGATCTAACTAAAGTCTTATCACATCCATATAAAGATGGTTCACCTATGTCCGTAGACACCAATATAAACTTTGCTCTTTTTAACAACGATGCAACATATTCCAGAGCTTTTAGAGAATGGTTAACAACCAAAGAAAAGGATTACCTGAGAAGGTCCCTTAGTGTTTATTTTGCCTTAGACAAAAGAGTTGAAGCAATCATTAACTCTAAGACAAGAGATAAATATACTGATCAGGATATCCAATTCATTGCTTTAAGGAATATAATGAATAGATATTTGAAATCTTACATAGCTTCAACAATAAAGATAATAAACAGCAGGCTGGACGATATTGGGCTTAAAGCACAACTTGGCAAAATAGACATAACATGGAAGACAAAAGAAGAGCAGAGTAAAAAGATAAAAAATATTCAAGAGAACAAACAAAAAATAATAGAAGATCTTGATAGTAAATATAAAGGGCGTGATGATTAAGATGTTTAAAAGAACTATTATATTTATTATTGCCCCGTTCTTGTTCTTAGATAATTCATTTTGTCAGGAGCTTAGAGACGCTAAGGCTGATTTTTATAAAAGTTCAAAAGAGTTTGTTAATGAAATAGATAGTATTATAGCTAGGCAAAGAACGCTTAAGAAAATAGATTTAGAAGAATCTTTTGAAGGAAGGGTTGAGAACATAGAGGTACTAGAAGAGTCAAACAGGAAACTTAGTATAGAATCTTTTGAGAATTACCTGAGGGAATATCCTAACAGTGACCATGTCCCAGACGTTTTGTATAGGCTTGGAAAACTCTATTATGAAGACGCATCACAAAAATTGATAAGAGACACCGAGTCATATGAAAAAGAATATCAAAAATTTATAAGAGGAGAAGTTCAAGTCCTGCCGCCAGAACCTAATATAGATTATTCTTTAGCCGTAGGGGTTTTAACAAAACTTATTAATAATTATAAAGATTATAGATATAGAGATGATGCAATGTATTTGCTTGGTTATGCTTATTTTGAAGAAGGCCAGATGGGAAAAGCTGTTCCTGTATTTAGACAGATAATAAATGAATTCCCAAATAGCGAAAGATTGCCAGAAATATATACAAGACTCGGAGAAAATTATTTTGACATGGATGATTTTGATACCGCCATATCTTATTACTCTATGGTTCTAAATTATCCAGATTCTGTTTATTATGAGAACGTTCTTTATAAACTTGGATGGATATACTACAGCAGAGGAAAAATAAATGAATCAGCAGATTTTTTTGTTACACTGATAGACTCTATAGATAAAAAGCATGGTTATGATTATAGTAATACTTTTAAAACAGAAGCGAAGAATTATATAGCCGTTGGTTTTTCTGAGTCAGGCAATGGAATTAAAGATGCATATTCATTCTTTAATAACGTCGGTGGTAAAAATTATGAATATGAAATAATGACCAAAATATGTGAGCTGTATATCATGTCGGACAGGGTTAAAGAAGCAAGGTCTTCTGTTTCTTTTGTTTTGTCTAAATATCCAGATCACCCAGAGAACCCTGTTTTACAAGATAAATTAATAAGCGACCTTAGAAAATATGATAGCTACGCAGATATGAACCAAGAAAGAGAAAAGATGATAACACTTTTTGGTGATGGCTCTTTGTGGAGAGCAAGAAATATAGAAAACCTAAAAGCTGTAATGACCGCGGACAGCCTCATAGAAAAACAACTTATCTCTGTAGCGATGTACCATCAAGAAAAAGGTGACCAAACAGGAAAAAGGAGTGAATACATTGCAGCTGCAAAATTATACTATGATTTTCTAAAAAAACATCCTTCAGATCCTCTAATGATAGGTGCTCGTTATAATTATGCCCAAGTTCTCTTTAATTTAAGAGACTATGGTGGTGCGGCAAATGAGTATACTGCAGTAAGAAATTATTCTACTGACGATCAATATAAAGAAAAAAGTTCGTTTGGTGTTGTTTCAGCCTTGCAAGCAAAGCTTAAATCTACGGACAAAAAATATTATACAAAAGAAATAAAACCTCTATTGAGTAAGAGCGGAGATCTTATTCTTGCCAACAATCTTGGTGAACTAGAGAAATCTTTAGTGGACTCATGTAATAAATACGAAGAACTTAATCCAACAGGTTATAGGCTGGATGAAGTGTCTTATATGAAATCAGAGGTATATTTTAGGAATAATAGATTTGATGATGCTGTAGTTGGTTATAAAAACATAGTAAATAAGTATCCTAACTCAAAATTTTATGGAGATTCTATTAGGAATCTTATATCTATATATAATTACAAGAAGGATTATAAAGAAGTAGAATACTGGAGCAATAAACTCCTTTCGTCTAAAAATATAGCTACTTCTAGTTATAATTCTGAAGAAATAAAAAGTTTAATGACAGGATCTGTTTTTAAAAGTGCACAAAAATTAGAGAGCGAAGGCAAGTCTGTCGCTGCAGCAGATGAGTATGTAAGATTGGCTAAACAATATCCTAAATCGGAGTATTCAGATGCTGCTCTATATAATGCAGGTGTTATATATGAAAAAACAGGTAAATATAAGAGTGCTAGTTCTGTTTATGGAACGATGCTGTCTAAATATCCTAGAAGTAAATATTCTGCAGATGCGATGTTTAGATTAGCTGTTTCTCTAGAACAAGACCTTAATTTTAATAAAGCATTATATTATTATGAATTACTAATTAAAAAACATCCTGCTTCCAAATATGTTTCTGACAGCCACTATAATTCATACAGGATACGTAGATCAAAAGATGAGTATGTTAAGGCGGCAGAACATCTTGTTGTATATTCTGCATCAAGAACTAACATAAGAGAAAGATCTAACGCCTTAATGCAGGCAGCTTGGTTATATGAGAAAAGCAAAAAAGATAAGAATGCTATATCTATATATTCATCTTATGCAGAAAGGAACAAAACAGATCTTGATGGTGTGATGGAGTCATATGTTAAAACTGCTCGTATTTATGAAAAAGCAGGTAACATAAGTCAGGCCATGACTTTTTATAATAAAGCAATAAACTTGTTCAAATCATCTAAGGGAATAAATGACACCGTTGCTTCTGATTATAATGCTGAAGCAAAATTTAAAGTATTGAACAAAACATTTAACGAATATTTATCGATTAAAATAAATGATTATGATTATTCAAAACTAAAGAGCACTTATGATAAAAAAGAAAGATTGCTAAACAAGTTGACAGACGATTATCTTGGTGTTGTTAAACTTGGTGTTACAGAGTGGTCTTTGGCCTCACTCTATATGATTGGGCTTGGTTTTGATAGATTTGCAGAGTTTTTGTATGGTATACCTGTTCCAAAAGAGATTAACACAGTGGAGTTAAAAAGAGAGTATGATAATCAAATAAGGACTCAGGCTTTACCATATGAGGACAAGGCCGTTGAAAACTATGAAAAAACAATATCTGAGTCTGCTCGTCTTAAAACAGTTAATGTATGGACAAAGTATGCATATAGAAGATTAAAATATTTAAGGCCAACACAATATGGCGAAAAGAAAGAAACAATCTATGTTAATAGTCCTTCTTTGGATATACAGGACTATGGGTTTGTGGGCAGATGAATATAAAAATTATTATTTTTACATTGCCTTTGATATTGTTTTCTTGTTCAACAAAGAAGGACTTGATTGTAAAAGAGCACACAAGCAAACCTCTTGTTAGTAACGATTATTATTCTTTGGCAATGGAGAAAGCCAAACAGTTTGAGAGCAGTTCTTATTCTGACTTAAATACTTACAGGATCTCAGAAGATAATTTTATAAAAGCAATATCTTTTGATCAGGGAGATGCTGATATTTGGTTCAATATGGGGCGCTTGTATCTTTATGGTAATGAATACATAAAAGCAAAAGAGGCTTTTAAAAATGCTATAAAGTATAGAAAAGGATTCATAGAGGCTTATTCATTACTCGCTAAAACATATCTTGAGGATGGTGATAAAAACGGATCATTAAACGTGCTGCTAAAAGCTAATGAAACCATACCGAATAATGATGTAATAATGAACAATACTGCTTTGATCTATATATTATTGGGTGATCTCAACCAAGCACAAAGACTTGCTGAGCTTATAATCAAAAAGAACCCTAAATTTGTGCCAGCATATAATACTCTCGGTAATGTTTATTACTTCAAAGGTAAGTACGAGTATGCTAGGTTTATATATATAAAAGCACTAGATGAAGGGTTAGAGAACGGTTCAATATACAGCAACCTTGGCGTTGTTACAGCTAAATTAGAAGGAAGATCTCAATCCTATGATCTTCTTAAAAAAGGGACAGACCTCTCACCTAACGATCCGTATACGCATTTAAATTTAGGCGAATATTTGTTGAGCTCAGGAGATAACGAGGGAGCAATAAATGAATTTAAAAGAACCCTATCATTAAACCCTAGGCTGGTTGAAGCTATTGTTAATTTAGCTTCAGCATATTCTAACATTGGCATGTTTTTGGAAGCCAAAGAATTGTATGAAAAAGCTCTACAATATGCACCATCATATCCAGAGGCTTGCTTTAATTATGGTATATTTTTAATAGATAATCTAAAAAAACCACAAGAAGCATTGGATATGTTTAAAAGGTATGTGGCTCTTAAAAATGGAGAAATAAGTCCTTCACACAGGGTTTTTAAGTATATAAACGATATCGCTAACCAGAAGAGGGATAAATAATATGTTAAGAGTTTTATGGGCTATTGTATTAATTGTATCTTTATCTACTTTTTGTGACGATGTTTATTCTGCAAAGAAAAAGGTGGTCAAAAAAACAACATCAAAAAAAAGGCAATATGTAGATCTAGAGGGACTTGATATAACCGGTCTTATAGACAGACCAAGAACACTTTATATAATAAAGAAATCTGATATTGATTTTAGAGATAATTTTGCTGACTATGATTACACTAAGGCTATAGTTGAGGTTACTTATAATGAACCTTTCTAAAACATACTACGGAGTGGAGGTTAATTCAGATGAATTTTTATGAAACAATAGCGGTTGCATTTCAGAAAGGCGGTCCCTTTATGTATGCTATAGGCGTTGTGGCTATTTTTGTTATTGCGTTATCTGTTGATAGGTTCATAAAACTTTATTTCACTTATGCTGTAGATAGTGAACCATTTATGAAACAGATAATGAAGCTTATTTCTTCTGGAAATATAGATCGTGCTATAAAAATGTGCCAGATAAAACCTAGAGCTTCTTTGCCACAAGTTATAAAGGCAGGGCTTTTAAGGTTTGGTAAACCAACAGAGGATATAGATGGGGCTATGGATGAAGCTTCGTTGAAAGTTGTTCCACAGATCCAGTCTGGATTAAGTTTTATCGCTACTTTTGCCAATCTGTCTACTCTGCTTGGACTTTTGGGTACTATTACTGGTCTTATAAAGTCATTTGGTTCTTTGTCTGCGGCAGACCCAGCACAAAAACAACAAATGTTAGCGACCGGTATAGCGGAAGCAATGAACTGTACTGCATTTGGACTTATTGTTGCTGTAACGGCCATAGTTGTTCATAGTTATTTATCCAATAAGGCGAACAAGATGATGGATGATGTAGATAGATATTCTGTGGCTGTATTAAATCTTATATCTGAACAATATAGAACAGTCAGGAATAGATCTTCTGTTCAAGATCAACCGCCACTCCCAAACAACGAGGTCTAAAGAATGGCTTCTGGTAAAAGGAAGAAAGTTGCTGCATTAAGGAACGTAAATCTTGTTCCATTACTAGATTTTATTGTTGCTGTAATCCCAGTGTTGTTATTGTCTGTTAGCTTTACTGAATATGTTATTTTGGATGCTTCTCTGCCTGCTTTTGCAGAAGAAACCAGTGTGGTGGACACACAAGATCAAGAGCAGAAAAAACTTGGCCTTACTATAGCTATAACCACAGACGGTTTTGTCCTCGGTGGCACAGGCGGTTTACTTAGTGTTGATGGAGCTGGAACTTTAATAAAAAAGAAGAATGGTCTTTATGATTATGAATTGCTGAGTACAAAACTTTTAGAAATAAAGAAGAATTATCCAAATGAGTGGTCGATAATAATAGTGCCAGATTCAAACACAAGATTTGAAGAAATAGTGCAAACCATGGATGCATCAAGAGAAAGAAAAGAAATAGGTAAAGATGGTAATATGAAAAAAACCACGATGTTCCCCAATGTTGTTTTAGGCGGGGGAGTTGTTTAATGGGAATTAGAAAAAGAAGGGACACCACAATACCAGAGATAAACATAACAGCGCTATTAGATATGTTTGTAATGCTGTTGATATTTCTTTTGATCAATTTCAGTGCCGCAACTTCTCATAGCATAAAAACATCAGGGTATATGGATTTTCCTTTAAGCAGTTCTAGCAAAACTCCTGTAGATATGTTGACTGTAACAGTAGATAGATACAACATAATAGTAGACGGGAGAGTGGTCCTTAAACATGACAAGGGTGTAGTGAAAAAGATGGACCTAGATGAAACAGGTTTTATGATAGAACCACTGTATAATGTGTTGTCAAAACATGCTGAAAAAACAAAATATATTTCTTCTTTTAACAAAAAACTAAAATCAGAAGGAATAATAGTTCTTCAAATGGACAAAGACATCCCATTTTCTATGTTGAGGCAGATAATGTATACAGCTGGTCAAGTTGAGTATAATGATTTTAAATTTGTGGCTCTAAAAAAATAGCGGATATAAAATGAATAGAATACCTAATATAAAAATAGGACTTTTAAGATCGGGAAGATTAATAAACGAAGTTGTTATTGATGATCTTAATGAAGTTTATGTAGGAACGTCTTTAGACAATACAATAGTCATAGACTCAGATGGTTTTTATGACAAATTTCCTCTTTTTCAGTATGTAGACGATAAATATGTCGTGAACGTTAGTGAGCTGATGGATGGCAAGATCTTTCAACAAGACAATGTTGTTTCTTTATCAGAAATAAAGAAGAGTAATGAAGTTGTATCTAAGGACAACATTGTAAGTATTCCTATATCAGAAGAAGCCAGGGGCATTTTGTTCCTCGAGGATAAAACCATACTTTTTAAGGTCTATCCGTCAGAAAGAACAATGAAAACACTGCCAAGAGAATTTAGGGCAGGAATTATTACTAGTGACTTTGATATAAGTTTTTTTTCAATATTATCATTCCTGCTCATTGCATATGTTTTTGCAGTGTATTCATTCTCAAACGTTAAATATCAAAATAATAATGAAATTAATTTTGAAAAGATACCAGAGAGATTTGCAAGGCTTATAATGGATAAACCAGAACCATTTAAGAAAAAAGAACCTCCAACAAAAGAACAGATAACCAAAAAAAGAGCTGTTTCCAATAGTGAATTAAGAAGCAGAGATAATAAAAACACTGGCAGAGGAATAAAAGATAAAAATGTTAGGAACAAGGATGTAACGATAGCTTCTAAAGGAAGATCAGGTGGCGGTGCTGAAGTAAAAAGGAGTTCGTCAGAAATAGTCCGCTCTGCTGGCATAATAGGTATTATAGGTTCAAAAGGGAGAGGCGGTACTGTTGCTAATCTTTTTCAGGAAAGTGGTTTTAATGATAAATTAGATAAAGCCTTAAAAGGTGTTTCTGGTCTTAGGGCTGGTTCGACAATACAAGAAGCAAAGATTAAAAGAGGTTCAGGTGATGCGAAAGGTGTTGATATAGGTTCATTGAAAACAACAACAGGATCTGGTCTTGTTGCTTTTGGCGAAGGGCAAGATGCTGGTGCTGTTAATATATTGGGTGACATACAACAGGAAGATGTGGGTGGGGCTGGATCTATGAGTCCAGCTATAATAGCAAAAACACTCTCTCAACATGTAAGTGCTTTTCAGTATTGCTATAATAAAGCTCTTAAGAGTAACCCAAGGTTGAGTGGGGAATTAAAAGTTATGTTCATGATTCTTTTAAGTGGTAGTGTTTCTACTGACAACATGTCTTTTAGTGGTACTGCCGCTAAAGACAAAGAACTTACTTCTTGTGTACAAAGAGTGTTTACAAGGATAAAATTTCCTAGTCCAAAAGGGGGAGAAGTTGTTGTTAACTATCCTTTGAATTTTACGGCTCAAAACTAATTAAGGAGGACAAGAGATTTGTTTAGATTTTTATTTATTGTTTCTTTGTTAATCTCTTTTAATGTTCTCCATTCAAAAGACAATATAGATTCAACAATAAAGGATTTGTTTTGTGAAAAAATAGAGAAAGAAAAAGAAATAATTAAAAAGAATAAAATAATACTTACTAGGACAGAAAATGAACTTTATAGCAAAGTTAAGAATGGCATGAAAGAACAAGAGTTTTGTATAAGGGATGGGCTGGGAGCATTAAAGACTATAGATTATGCTTATTTTTCTATATTAGACAAAATAGACAAAATGGATTGTTATAAAATTAGTGTTAAGGCTTTTAATGAATTAGAACGTATAAGAAAGGTAAATAGACTTTTTGGAGATATAAACCTTAAAATAGAGGAGTGTCTGCTTAAGAACTCTGTTGCTAGAAGGATTGGTACAAATAACGAAATGATACAAGATGATGTTTCTGAGAAGAAAGAACTTATTAATATGGATATAAATGTTCCAGAAGATTATCCAGCGGCGAGGTCTCCATTCAGATGATGTCTTTATTAAGAATTATAATAGCTTTATTGACTGTGTTTTCATTAAACGCATATGGAAAATTCTATGTGAAAGATTCTGTTTCATTGTTGGGTGGTTTTGACACGAATTGTTTATATATGGAATCTTCTTCTGGTTTGGATTATTTAATGAGAGTTGATCCAGAGGTTGATATCTTTTTTGATAGAAGAGAATTTGTTTTTAATCTCGGCGGCGGAATAGATTATAATAGATATTTTAAAAACACTTCACAAAGTTGGTTCACTTGGAAATTTAATGGTGGAGTAAGTTTAAAACCAGACGAAGACTCTGTCTTTTATCTAAATAACAAGTATAACAACAATAGCGACCCTGTATTGATGGATACAGAAACTAGGGCTAAATGGAACATGTATTCTGTTCGTGCGGGTATGGATCATAAGACGCAAAGTAAGGCGTGGGAATTTATAAGCGGTCTTTCAATGGATATTAAAGAATATGACGATGATATCTATGATAATTTCAATAATAGAAAAGCATATATCGATATAGAAACTAGATATTCTTTCTTTCCAGAGACTGCATTAAGATTGGGAGCAATAGGCGGACGCTCTTATTATACGGCAGGTTATGATGTAGCCCCTTACGGTAATTCAGACTCTGTATATCTTGAAGGTTTTACAGGGGTAATAGGCAGACTCACTAATGATGTTAGCGTGGATATAAAAGCTGGTTTTTTATATTTAGATTATAAATATGGGACAGACTTTCATGAACCAGTTATTAGAATAAAGGTAACGGATCTTGTTTCATACAGGACGTCTTTGTCTGCAATATATGAGAGAATGGCTTATGATTCAGTTTATTCTAATTTTTATGTAGATGAAAAAGTATCAATGGAGTTTAAATCTATAATTTATGACAGCATGGCTAGTCTCTCTGAGTTCCAATATATATATAGATATTATAGAGCCTCGCCTAGAAGAGTTGATCACAGACTTGGCTTTATAACAGAATTATCCATTCCTCTTTTTGTTGTTAAACAATTGAAAGAAAATATTTCTTTTACTACAAAGTTCATGGCAGAATGGGTTAACTCTGATGCGTATAACTCTTTTGGGTATTATACTGGTCCAGATCCTTCTGCAAGTTATAGCAAGATGGTCTTTTTAGTTGGGTTAACCAACAAGTTCTAGGTGTAGCAGAATGTTAGACATAATACCAATAGGTGGAGTTAAAGAAATAGGGATGAACATGTTCATCCTTAGGTGTAATGGTTTTAATATTTGTATAGATGCAGGCGTTATATTTCCTAGCTCACAATATTTTGGGATAGAGTCTATTATGCCCGACTATGATGATCTGGTTAGCAAAATAGGCGATATTAATTTTTTATTCGTTACTCACGGTCACGAAGATCATATTGGAGGGATACCGTATCTACTTAAAAGCATTTCTCCAGTTATATATGTTGCACCATATGCCAAAGAGTTAATAACAGCTAAATGTAAAATTTCTACAGGTATTAACCCTAAAAAAAACCTAAGAACTATAAAGTTTGGTGAGCCTATTAGCGAGGGCCCTTTTACAGTTGAGTATTTAAAAGTGGACCATAGCATTCCTGATTCTGGAGCATTGTTTATAAGAACAAAAGATTTAAATATTCTTTATGCTTCTGATTTTAAATTAGGGAATAAAGAGACAGCTGATTTTCTTGATAAGGTGAACACTATAAAGAACAAATATGGTGTAGATATTCTTTTAAGTGATAGCACTAATGCTTATGATGATACAGAATCAATTCCAGACAATATGGTGTTTGATAATCTAAATCAATGTTTTGAACGTGCAGAAGAAAAAATTATAGTTACTCTTTTCTCTTCTAACATAGAGCGAATAAATCAGGTTATAAAATTATCAAAAAAACATAACAAGAGACTTTTCATAAGCGGTAATAATCTTAAGTTACACATGAATATTGGTCGAAAACTTGGATATATAGAAGATGATGGTGGTTGTATAAGACCAGAGACAGAGATCAAAAAATACAAGAGCAAGAATTGTGTTTTTCTTTTAACTGGTAGTCAGGCAGAAAGGAACTCTGCTATAGTAAGGTTGTCGTATGGTTATCATCCTCAAATAAAGATATCAGAAAAAGATATGGTTATTTTCTCTTCAAGCAAGATACCCGGTAACGAGAAGACAATAATGGATGCAATAAACAGATTAAGTGAGCTGGGTGCCATAATAGTTTATCCAGACATAAAAGATGTTCATAGTTCTGGTCATGCAAATAGTAGAGAACTGTCTCATTTTATAGATTTAGTTAAACCAAAATTCTTTATCCCATTACATGGTGAATATTTACACCTAAAAAGCCACGTAGAATTGGCTATAAAAAATGGTGTTTCTCCGGACAGGTGTTTTATCCTTAATAGTGGAGAAAAAATATCTTTTAAAGGAGGCCATCCTTTTAAAGGTGAATTAATAGATGTTAAAAAATTATACCTTGATTCTGATAGCAACGAACTTGTTGATAAGAAAATAATTAAATCTAGAATGCTCGCTGCTTTACACGGGGTTGTTAGTGTCACTGTATTAATGGACAAGAAAAAAGAAGTGATAATTGATGTAGAGATAAGCACATTGGGTTCTGTTGTTAATAAAAAACTGCAAGATTTGCTGAGTGGGATTAAGAAAAAAATTAAAGAGGCCTTAAAAGATAAAGAGATAAGAAAAGACAAATCTAAGTCTTTGATGGAGATAGAAAACCTAACTAAAAGGGAGTTTAGAAAGATCTATCAGGACAAGCCAGCCGTTATTGTGCAAGTTATTCTTGTTTAGTCTATTATTACTACAGAGTTTTCGCCGCCATAAGGGCTTTTTACATAAGCATCAGCACGCCAATCATTAAACCAGTGCATACCGTCATCTTCCATTGTGAAATATTTAAATTGATATGCGCCGGGTTTTAATTTTATCGTTTTTTGCCACTTTCCCTCTATGAGTTCCATTGGGTCTATTTGGGTGCTCCAGCTGTTAAAATCACCAGTTAGGAACACAGAATATGATGACTCTTGATCAAATACGAAAGTAATTTTTCCATTTCCGTGTTTTAGTATCATGAAGCCATATTATAATTAGTTGAAGTTTTTTACAAGCCGATAAAGTCATCATCAATATTAGCCAATTTATTGGCTGTGCTTATTTCATTTGACCCTAAAATGATAATATGATTTACATTTATTATAAAATATCAAAGGAGGTCATCAATATGTCTCATTCAATAGATAAACAAAAATGTGTTGGTTGTGGTGCATGTCAACCAGAATGCCCAGTTTCTGCAATAGCGCAAGATGGCAGTGTTTTTGTTATAGATGCAGGAAAATGTATAGATTGTGGCAATTGTATTGGGGTTTGCCCAGTAGAAGCCATTTCAGCTGGTAATTGATTTGTTATAGTTAATATTAAAGTGGGAGTATTAAACTTACTCCCACTTTTTATTTGTTTTCTTACCAGAGGGGCCACAATTATCGCCTCTTTGGAATATATATGCAGTCGGGAGTGTAAGTACTTATATTCCCGACTGTTCTTTATGTTCAGCTTTGCAACAAAAACTGGATTTTATATTTGTAAAATTTGTAACTTCATTGTAACTGTATGCGTGTCTTAAAATATAAAAACGATCGGGAGTTTTGTGATGTCTAACGAATCTTTAATCCTAATTGCAGTCTTTGTGCCGGTTCTTGGATCATTCTTTCTTCCATTGATCTCTAAGATCTCAGAATCAGCAAGGAATCTATTCTCATTAATGTTTGTGCTTGTATCACTTGTTTGTTCTTTCTTGTTGCTTCCAGCAGCAGGGAGTTCTGCGGGTGTTACCACTTTACACAGCCAATCATTATTAATGGACTTTTTTCATGCAGATACACTTGCTGTTTTTATGGCAATTGTTTCTTCTTTAGTTGGCTCTATCATAGTTTTATATTCTTTTGGTTACATAAAAGAATTCAAACACAGGAACGAATATTATTTTATGGTTGTTCTGTTCCTTGGCTCTATGATGGGAATAGTATACTCAAGGAATCTGATCTCTTTGTATCTTTTCTGGGAAATAACAGCTATTGCATGTTGGAGGCTGATAGGATTTTTTAGAGAGAAAGAATATGTTATTAGAGCAGACAAGGCTTTTCTTATTACAGTGTTTGGTGCTCTAGTGATGCTGATCGGCTTCTTGGATATTTACGGAACAACTGGTTCTTTTGACCTTGGTGTTTTAAGTCATGCTAAGATATCTAATACAGCGGTACTTCTTATATTATTTGGTATATTATCAAAATCTGCGACACTACCGTTTCATACATGGTTACCAGATGCTGGTGTAGCTCCTTCACCTGTTACAGCTCTTCTTCATGCTGCTGTTCTTGTTAAGATAGGCGTTTATGTATTTGCAAGACTTTTTGTGGCTACATTTGAAGTAGATCCAATTTGGCATACTATTGTTCCAGTAATAGCTGGTGTAAGCGCATTAGTTTCTGCTGGTGCTGCGATGATAGATAACGATATAAAGAGAATAATTGCTTATTCTACGATAAGTCAAATAGGTTTTATATTCCTTGGACTTTCTATTGGTAACGAAGTTGGTGTTGCTGGTGGTCTTCTTTATATCTTAATGCATGGACTTTCAAAAGCAGGTCTTTTTCTTTGTGCTGGTGTTATAGAACATTCAACACATACAAAAGATATAAGAAAGATGGGTGGCCTTATACACAAGATGCCAGTTACAGCTGTTTCTTTTATTTTATGTGCTTTTTCTGTAATGGGGATACCTCCTCTTGGTGGTTTCTTTTCAAAATATCTTGTAATTAACGGTGCTGTTAATAGTGGACAACTTTGGATAACATTTACTTTTCTTATAGGTGCTGTTTTTACGATAATATATTTATTTAGATTATTCGTTGCTGTGTTTATGGGAACACCTAATTTCGAGCATGCAGACAAAGAAGGCACTCCAGTGATGCTTTACAGTATTGCTATACTAGCTGTTCTTTCTTTGTTGGGAGGCATATTCATAAATTACCCTGCTGATCTTGTTAATTCTGCAGTTCAGCAGATGATGGGAGTTATAAGATGAACATCTTACTTTTATCCATAGTTGTACCGGCAATAGCTGGTTTAATAAGTTTTCTAATACCAAAGAAAGGTTATTATACAGGTATATTCTCGACCATTCTGGCCGCATTTAACTTATATCTAATGATAAAACTTTTTGGTCAGGAAACCAGTTTTAGCATGTTGTGGGGTGGTGGTTGGGGTCTTGAATTTTCACTAAGAATGTATAAGTTTGCTAGTTTTATTTTGGTTTCTGTAGCGTTATTTGCGTTCTTGATAAGTTTGTATTCAACATCTTTTATGAAAGATAAAAGTGGTAGCAAGCAGTTCTTTGCATATCTTTTAATAACAATAGCTCAAGTTAACGGCGTTATTATGTCAGACAATTTGATCCAGTTGTTATTCTTTTGGGAAGGGCTATTACTGACTTTATTCGGTTTTATCGTCATCGGCGGTAAAGATTCAATAAAGACAGCAGTTAAAGCTTTTATCATTAATGGGTTTGCAGATCTTTGTCTTATGGGTGGTATAGCTATTACTGGTTATATCGCTGGAACTTTTACAATGTCAAAGATAGCATTGCCAACAGAAGGGCTTGGTGCGTTAGCATTTGTTCTTCTGATGATAGGAGCAATAGCAAAAGCTGGAGCGATGCCATTTCATACATGGATACCAGATGCAGCAAAAGACGCACCTCTTCCTTTTATGGCTTTTGTGCCCGGTTCATTAGAAAAACTTCTAGGTATATATTTTCTTGCAAGGATATCTCTTGATCTATTTAAATTAGAACACGGCTCATGGCTTAGTGTAATGATGATGATAATAGGTGCTGTAACTATTTTGTTTGCCGTCATGATGGCGCTCATACAAAAGGATTTCAAAAAATTATTATCTTATCATGCAATCAGCCAGGTTGGATATATGGTGCTAGGAATAGGTACAGCTGTTCCCGTTGGTATAGTCGGTGGATTGTTCCATATGATAAACAATGCTCTTTATAAAGATGGGCTTTTCTTGGCTGGTGGTGCTATAGAAAAACAAACAGGTACTACAGACCTAAAACAATTAGGTGGTATAGGAAGAAAAATGCCAATTACTTGTATCTGTTTTATTGTATGTGCTCTTTCCATATCTGGTGTTCCACCTTTTAATGGTTTCTTTTCTAAAGAATTGGTTTACGATGCTGCACTAGAAAGTGGATGGATATTCTACCTTGCTGCAGCACTTGGCTCTTTCTTTACAGCGGCATCATTTTTGAAACTTGGACACGCAGCTTTCTTTGGTAAAACAGATGTTAAATATTCTTCGGTTAAAGAAGTGTCATATTCGATGTCTATACCGATGATAGTTATAGCTGGATTATGTATATTCTTTGGTCTTTATAATTCAGTACCTGTTAACATGATAACTACGGTTTTTGGCCCTTCTGTTGATCTTTCCATGTATCATCTATATGGAATGCCAAGTAATATGTGGTTGGTTGGTGGTACTATATTTGTACTTGCTGCTGCTTTTATTAATCATAAGTATGGAGTTAAGAAAACTGGTTCTGGTATAGGCGCTGTAGATCATATACATCACGCTCCAGTTCTTGGCGCAATATATGACAAAGCAGAAAGAAAAATGTTCGATCCATATGAATATGGAGTTGCTGCAGTAAACTTTGTATCTAAACTGGCTTTTGGAATAGATAGAGCTAATGACTGGATATATAATGTTCTAGCAGTAAAAACAGCCAATACGATCAGCTCAGGCATAAGAAAAGCTCACACAGGTAATTATTCTCTGTATATATTGTGGTCATTGCTTGGAACGGTAATTTTAGCTTATTGGCTAATTAAAATGGCATAAGGAGGAATGATAACGTGTCATCTTTATTTGTAATAGTTCCCTTAGTATTAATGATGTTGTTTAACCTTTGTTGTAAAAGAACAGTTAACAGTGTTGCTAGTTGGTTAACGGGACTTTATTTTATAATACAATCATTCGTGTGTATCTTTTGGACTAGGTTTTCCATATCTAGTGAATTATTCCCAATGTTCAATTTCGAAGTAGATAAGCTTGGGCTCTTGATGATGTTAACGATATCAATTGTAGCGTTGTCTTCTATGTTTGTGGGTCTTTCTACAATATCAGAATCTAGAGCTAAATTTAATTTTTTAAATCTTTTACTTATATCTACTGCTGGCATGAATGGTGTTGTTATGGTTCGTGATATTTTTTCTCTTTATGTTTTTCTTGAAGTAACAGCAGTATCTTCTTTTATCCTGATAGCACTTAATAGAGATAACAAACATTCACTAGAGGGTTCATTCAAATATTTTATTATGTCTGCGGTAGCAACAGTTATGATGCTCTCTTCAATAGCACTCTTGTTTATATATTCTGGTAATACAAGTTTTACGTCTATAAGAGATGGCGTACAGGGAGTTAATAGTTTTTATGTAGTTATAGCAGTTGCTCTTTTTATGTGTGGTCTGTTTATAAAAGGAGGGCTTATCCCTTTTCATGGTTGGTTACCAGATGCATATTCTTCTGCACCAGCTGGAGTTTCTGTTCTTCTTGCAGGCATAGTGACTAAGACTACTGGTATATATACAATGATTAGGATCGTTAGTGAGGTTTTTGGCTTTAACGAGACTATAAAATCTATACTACTATTGATAGGTATTATTTCTATCTTTGTTGGAGCTTTTGCGGCCCTTCTTCAAACAGATTTTAAGAGGATGTTGGCTTATTCTAGTATTAGTCAGGTTGGTTATATAGTTCTTGCACTTGGTACAGGTACGGCTTTAGGTATAGCTGGTGCTGTGTTCCATCTTTTTAATCACTCTATATTTAAATCACAATTGTTCGTTAATTCTGCTGCTGTTGAAAAACAGACTGGTACGACTAATATGGGGTCTTTTGGTGGTTTGGCGACTCCAATGCCTGTGACTGGTTGGACCTCTGTTGTTGCGTTATTATCGACGGCAGGGATTCCTCCACTTTCTGGGTTCTGGAGCAAATTAATAATAATAATTGCTTTGTGGACAGCTGGATTAAAAATATATGCAGCACTTGCGATAATAGGAAGTCTTATAACCCTTGCTTATTTCCTATATATGCAAAGAAGGGTTTTCTTTGGAAATCCTTCTGATCAAAGTTCAAAAATAAAAGAGGCTTCTATTGGATTATTGTTACCAGCGATAATACTTACTCTTATAACTATAGGTGTTGGAATATTTTTCCCATATCTTATTGATACTATAATAATCCCTGTTAGTAAGGTTTTTTAAAACAGGGTAAGGGGATAAAGACGTGAATATAGATCTATTATTTCTTACGATTTTGTTAGCCTGTTCTTTGTGGGCTGTTCTTACCAGAAGTTTACTTACCTCTGCTATAGCGTTGGCTGCGGTTAGCTTGGTATTAACAATTTTAATGTTTAGATTAGGAGCACCAATAGCTGCTGTGTTTGAGTTATCTGTTTGTGCAGGTCTTATCACGGTTGTTTTTGTAAGCACCATAAGTCTTACAAAACCAATAACAAGACCAGACCTTAAACAACAGACAAAGAATAGAATAAAAAGATATTGGTACTTGCCAGTATTAGTATTCTTTGCAGCAGTTATTTTGGGTTTTTATATGGTGTATCCAGAGCTACCCATACCTGTTTTAGGGGCTGAAATAGATTTTAGAGATATTATGTGGAAACTAAGACAAACGGACATCCTTGGTCAGATAGTTATAATATTAGCTGGCGTATTTGGCGTGGTTGTTCTTTTAAAGGAGAAGGTGAGCCATGATGGTAAATGATAATTCCAGTATGTTCTGGATCTTTGCTGTTTTTACGGTCCTTTTATCAATATGTGGTTTTTATTGCATAATGGTTACGAAGAATTTTATCAGAGCCCTTATTGGTGTAGAAATATTAACAAAGGCGGTTACACTACTTATTGTTCTCGCTGGACACGTTAGTGGCAAGAGTGCAATTACTCAGTCGTTAGCTATAACTGTTATAGTGGTAGAGGTGGTTATTATAGCTGTCGCTGCTGGTATAATTTTTGGTATTTTTAAACAAACAGGGTCTCTTAACGTTGCAAAAATGAGGAATTTAAAAGGATAAGGAGTTTATATGAATTACTTATTGTTTCCACCGATAGCTTTTTTTATAATTTTATTGGTTGTCCTTTTGCAGTCTTATTTTATGTCAAAATTTTCTGCAAAAGGTTCTCATTCTGACGGAAAACATAAAGCTTATGCTTGTGGCGAAGATGTTCTAGATCACAGAGTACAACCAGATTATTCACAATTTTTTTCTTTTGCTTTCTTTTTCACAATAATGCACGTTGTTGTTATGGTAATAGCAACTGCTCCAGTAGATCTTTTTGCTGATGCAATGGCTGCTTTTTATATATTAGCTGCATCCGTTGCTCTTTTAATTCTTTTTAGGAGGTAATTTGGTTTTGAAGATAGCTGATAAAGTAATAACTTGGGCGAGAACTAAATCTCCTTGGGTAATCCATTTTAACACAGGTGCGTGTAACGCCTGCGACATAGAGATAGTTGATGCTCTAACACCTTTGTTCGATCTAGAAAGATTTGGAGTTTTGCTTAAGGGGACACCAAGGCACGCCGATGTTCTTTTGTGTTCTGGACCTGTAACAAGACAGATAGAAAAAAGGCTAATAAGGATATATGAACAAATGCCAGCACCAAAATTTGTTGTTGCTGTTGGCACTTGTGCTTGTTCTGGCGGTGTATTTCATGATTGTTACAGCGTTAAGGGTGGTATAGATACAGCCATTCCTGTATCTGCTTACATCCCTGGATGCCCCGTAAGACCGGAAGCCATAATAGACGGTGTTGTTAAGTTGCTTACAAAATTTGAGAACGATGAAAGGAAAAGGAGGGAACAGGCATGACCTCAAATCATAGAGAGAACGATATAAAGAACAAAATAGAATCAAAATTCAGTTTTATGAAAGACAAGATTCTTGTTAAAAGACCAAGAAGGATTTTTGCAGAGGTAGATTATTCTAATTTTAGAGATCTTTTTGATAATGTTGTTAAGGAAAACTCTTTTGAAAGGATTTGTATGATAACTGGTTTTGATGAAGGGGATAATTTTGCTTTTATTTATCATCTTACAGACGATAAAGGTGTTGTTTTTGATATTAAAACAGCTGTAGCAAAAAGCAACCCAGTAATAAAAACAGTATCAGATGTTTTCCCGGGTGGAGTTCTTTATGAGAGAGAATTAGTAGACATGTTTGGTGTAAAGGTTGAGGGTCTTCCAGAAGGGGAAAGATATCCATTACCAGATAATTGGCCTGCTGGTCAGTATCCATTAAGGAAAGATTGGAACAGAGATATGTTAAAGGATAAGGAGGTCTAAAATGGGAACAGTTAAAATACCTATAGGTCCTCAGCACCCTGCATTAAAAGAACCTGAAAGTTTTCTTATATCCTTAGATGGTGAAAGAATAAAAGATGTAGGCATGAGACTTGGTTATAATCATAGAGGTATAGAAAAAGCCGCTGAAGGAAGAACATACATACAGAACATATATTTAATAGAAAGAGTCTGTGGTATATGTTCTCACTCTCACTCAACTGCTTTTATTCAGGCTGTAGAAGAAGTAGCAGCTGTTGATATACCAAAAAGAGCTAAGTATATAAGAACAATAATAGGAGAGTTAGAAAGAGTACATAGCCATCTCTTGTGGCTTGGTGTTGCAGCACATGAGGTTGGTTTTGACACCTTGCTTATGTATTCTTGGAGAGACAGAGAAGTTGTGATGGAACTTCTTACTAGCCTTGGTGGTAACAGAGTTAACTACGCTATAAATATCTTGGGGGGAGTAAGAAGGGATATTGATAAAGATAAACAACAAGAGATATTAAAGGCAGTAGACATACTTGAAGAGAGAACTAAATATTATATTAAAGTGGCTACGGAAGAGCCTACTTTAGTTAAAAGACTTTCTGGTGTTGGAGCCATATCAAAAGAGAATGTTATAAAATTAGGCACAGTTGGTCCAACAGGTAGAGCTTCTGGTGTTGGTAGAGATGCAAGAAAAGACGATCCATATGCTGCGTATGATGAAGTTGAATTCAACGTTATTGTAGATGATCACTGTGATGTTTACGGAAGAACACTTGTTCGTCTTGGTGAATTGATGGAAACCTATAAAATAATCAGACAGCTTGTTAAAAACATGCCAGATGGTGAAATATCAATAAGATTCCCAAGAAGAGTTCCTGCAGGAGAAGCAACATCAAGATACGAGGCCCCAAGAGGAGAAGATGTCCACTACGTTAAGGGTAATGGTACAGACAAACCTGAAAGAGTTAAGTTAAGAGCTCCAACGCTTGCAAATCTTCAATCTGTTGCCAAAATGTTAGAAAACAACAATCTAGCAGACGTCCCTATTACTATAGCAGCGATAGATCCTTGTTTTTCTTGTACAGATAGGAGTATAAAAATAGTTAACAACGCTGGTAATTCACAAATAATGAGTTGGGGTGAATTAAGAAAGAAAGGAATAGACTTCTATAGATCAGAACATGGAATAGATTTTACTGAATTAAATAAGAAATATTTGGACAGGGGGAATAGATAGAAATGATGATGCAGCTTTTTTACATATTGGTATTCCCCGGTTTTTTATTCCTATGCTTAATGGCACTGGCAATAGAGTATTTTGACAGGATCGTTTATGCAAGGTTACAGAACAGAAAAGGACCACCTTTTTATCAACCTCTTGCAGATTTTATAAAACTTGCTGCAAAAGAAGAAATAGTGCCTGAGTGTGCAGATAAAAAGATATTCAAGTTAATGCCAATAATAGCTGTTACTGCAGCTGTTACTGCATTCTTTTACATACCTATTTGGGGTTATGAGTCACTCTTTCCATTCAAAGGCGATATAATAGTTGTTCTTTATATTCTTACTATACCAACAGTTACATTTTTTCTTGCTGGTTGGTCTTCTACTTCTTTATATGCGACCATAGGAGCGACCAGAACACTTACACAACTTTTTTCTTATGAAGTTCTTCTGTTCTTGTCTGTTTTGGCACCTGCACTACTTGCAGATACATGGTCAATGTCAGAAATAGCAATGTATTATTCTGCTAATCCAGCAATGATGCTGGTTAACATCGTCGCTTTCTTTATTTCTTTGGTTGCAATGCTTGGAAAGCTAGAGAAAGTTCCATTCGATATAGCAGAAGCAGAAACAGAAATCGTTGGTGGTACTTTTACTGAATATACAGGACGTTTTTTGGCTTTATTTAGAATGGCTATAGACATAGAAATGGTTGTTGGTGCTTCTTTGATAGCTGCTGTATTTTTGCCGTTTGGTCTTGATATGGGGCCTGTGTATGGATTTTTATTCTATATATTAAAAGTATTATTTATAGTTTTCTTATTGTCGTTGGGCAGAACTGTATTTGCAAGGTTTAGGATAGACCAGATGGTTCGCATATGTTGGAAATATTTTGCACCACTAGCTTTTATACAGATAGTTATAATACTTATAGTTAAGGGAGTCATATTATGAAAAAACCGGGAAGGATGCTTAAAGAAGTACTTGGTTCTCTTTTTAAGGAACCGGCTACAAAAAAATATCCAGCAGAGCCAATTAAACTTCCAGATGGTTTTAGAGGGAGATTAAAATTCCATTCAGAAAAATGTATTGGTTGTAAACTTTGTGTTAAGGATTGCCCTGCAGATGCTATACAGATAGAAAAAATAGGCGAGACCTTTGAGGCTATAGTAAGACTTGATAAATGTATATATTGTGGTCAGTGTGTGCTTTCTTGTAATAAACAGGCATTAGAGATGACTAAACAATTTGAACTTGCACAAATAGAAAGAAAGAATTTAAAAGTTAATATATAAATTTTTGATGACAAATAAAATATATGAAGAAATTTTGAATCAATTCAAACAAGCAGATTCTAATAAAAGAATATGTGTAGTGGGGATAGGTTCAGATCTTAGAGGCGATGATGTCGCTGGACTTATTATTGCAGATGAGCTTGTAAGAAGGCGCCCATCTGAACTAAAAGATAAATTAAGTGTTATTTATGCATCAACTGCTCCAGAAAATTTTACAGGTGAAATAAAAAAAATAGCACCATCACATTTGATCATAGTTGATTGTGCGGAACTAGAAGCTGAGGTTGGAGAGGTAAGAATAATTAATGAATCTGATGTTGGAGGTGTTTCTTTTTCAACACACTCTTTGCCTATATCTATTATTATTGATTATCTCAAACAGGATATTAATTTTAAAACGATTATAATAGGTATACAGCCTGCTGACACCTCTTTTGGAGTAGAACCAAGTGATAAAGTTTTAAAAGCATGTGATCTTGTCTGTGAAACTATAATAAAGGTATGTAAAAATGCATGAGGGTAAAATAGCAGAATATTCTTATTCTATTATAGAGGAAGTATTTAAAGAAAAGTATCCTTTAATGAATAAGAAAGTTAAAAAAATAACCTTTGCTATAGGAAGACCTCATACAGTTATGAGAGATTCTTTTGAATTCTATTTTTGTGAGCTTACTAGAGGGACTTTTTTAGAGGGAGCAGATCTTATTTATGAATACGTTGAAGAAGAAGGTTTTTATGTTTCTTCTATTGATGTAGATGATTAGTGGAGGTTCTTTTGGAAATAAAAGTTTTACGTAACGTTATGATAAAGAACAACTCTGTTGGAAAAGATAACAGGGAACTTTTTATAAATAAAAAAGTGTTCGTTACTAATCTTGTTAGTTCCCCGGGGGCTGGAAAAACAACTCTGCTTGAGAATTCAATATCTCGCTTGGCGGCGAAGTACAAAGTTGGTGTTATAGAGGGCGATCTTTATACTTCGAGGGATGCAGAGCGACTAGAAAAATTTAATATACCAATAGTTCAAATAAACACAGAAGGAGGCTGTCATCTTGACGCAAGAATGATAAGGGGTGCTATAAACGAACTTAATATAGATAATGTTGATGCTCTTTTTATAGAAAATGTTGGCAACCTTGTTTGCCCCTCTTCTTTTGATCTTGGTGAACACAAAAGGATACTGGTATATTCAATAACAGAGGGAGAAGATAAACCAAAAAAATATTCAACCATGTTTAGTACAGCTGATGTAGTCATAATAAATAAAGTGGACCTTTCTAAAGCATGTAAGATAAACATAGATCAAGTAGAAAACGAGATAAGAAGTATAAACAAGAAAGCCCTAATATTGAAAATATCTGCTTTAGAACCAGATAGTCTTAGAGAATGGCTATTATGGTTGGAAGGTGAAATTGAAAGGGTTAAAAAGAGTTAGATTAAAAATAAAAGGTATAGTTCAAGGGGTCGGATTTAGGCCAACAGTATATAAGCATGCAACTAATAATAGTGTAAGTGGTTTTGTTGTTAATACACCAGATGGCGTTACAGTAGAGTTAGAAGGTACAAAAAGACAAGTTGAAGATGTTATTAATCTCATAATCCAAGAACCGCCCCGAATGTCTAAAATAACAGAATATGTAACTGAGTGGATAGAAGCAACTGGCGCAAGCGATTTTGTTATATTAAAGAGTACTAATTTTGGTGCTAAAGAGACAGAGATAAGTCCAGATATATCTATATGCCAAGAATGCTCAAAAGAGATATTCGACGTTAACGATAGAAGATATCTTTATCCATTCACGAACTGTACTAACTGTGGGCCAAGATTTAGTATTATAAAAGATAGGCCATATGATAGGCCAAATACGAGCATGAGAGATTTTAAAATGTGTGATGCTTGTAATAAAGAATATAACGATCCTTCTAATAGAAGATTCCATGCACAACCAAATGCTTGTCCAGTTTGTGGACCTAAAATATTTATCATACACAAAAATGGACTAGATGAAGTAGATGTAATGAATAAAACAATTTTTGATATTAAAGATGGTAAATTAATAGCCATAAAAAGTATCGGCGGTTTTAATATAGCGTGTGATGCATTTAATGTTTCTTCTGTAGAAAGATTAAGGAACAAGAAAAAAAGAGGAACAAGATCTTTTGCTGTTATGATGAAAGATCTTGATGTTGTAAATAAATTTTGCTTTGTTGGACAAGAAGAGTTAAAAATACTTACTTCGCAGATTGCTCCAATAGTCATACTAAGAAAAAAGAACAACGAACTAGATCATATTTCGCCAGACAATAATTATATTGGTGTAATGCTTCCTTATACACCTCTTCATAAAATACTCATGAAAGATATTGATGTTCTTGTGATGACTTCTGCTAATAGGGCAGATGAACCTATCGCTGTTAATGATGAACAGGCTCTATCTTTGTTAGACGAAGGATTGATAGATAGTATATTGTCCAACAACAGAGATATCATAAACAGATGTGATGACTCAATAATACAACACGTTGATGGCGTTAATATTCTTATAAGACGAGCTAGAGGCTATGTTCCTAATGGCTTAATAGTTAAAGAGCTTGATGATGCAAATAAAATATCTTTAGGTGCTGATATAAAAAACACTTTTTCATTAAAAAAAGGCAAAAAAATATATGTTTCACAATATATAGGTGATTTGGATGATCCAAGGAATGTGCAATATCAGGAACAACAAATAGGTGAATTTAAAAAGTTGTTGGAGATGGATGCTTCTGTTATAAATATAGACGCTCATCCGGGCTATGCTAACTATAATAAAAATCGTAATATGATATATCATCATCACGCTCATGCACTTAGTGTTATGGCTGAAAATGATCTTTTAGGTAAAGATGTCTTTGCTGTTATTTGTGATGGAACAGGTTATGGCGATGATGGTAACGTTTGGGGTTTTGAATTATTTAAAATAGGAAGAGATTACAAAAATTATAAAAGACATGCTCATTTGGACTATTTTTTACTTCCGGGAGGAGATGTCTGTTCTAGAGAGATAGACAGGATAGCTGTTTCTTTATGTAGCGAAGCTAATCTTGAGAATATTCCTAATATCGATAGTAAAAGAAAGCAACTTATAAACAACCTTATTAGCAGCAAAATAAATTGTTATAAATGTTCTTCTTTGGGCAGACTTTTTGATGGGGTAGCATCTATTTGTGGCATATCTAATCTGTCTTTATATGAGGCACAAGCGGCTATGTTGTTACAAAAATATGCAGAAAATTTTAAGGGGAAGATCTTGTCAAAATACAAAGTCGAAATTATCAATGGCAATATAGACTATAGATCTCTCGTACGAGAACTTGTTAGAGATATTAAGTCTGGATTATGTAAAGAAGAACTTGCATATAAATTCCATCTTTGGATAAAAGACTCAATTTTGTTATTTATTAATAGTGAGAAGCCAAAGGATGTTGTTTTTTCTGGTGGATGTTTCCAAAATTCACTTTTGTTAAAGTTATTATTAGAGGACCTTAATAAATATAAAGACCTAAAAGTCTATTTTAATCAGGATTTCCCATCTAACGATGGGGGTATTTCATTAGGTCAATCTGTGATATAAGGAGCGTATAATGTGTTTGGCAATACCAGCAAAAGTGGTTGAATTAATAGATGACAAGACCGTTCTTGTTGTGTCAAGGAAAGCAAAAATAAAAGTATCATCTGTTCTTATGGATAACATAAAAGTGGATGATTATGTTTTGATTCATGCTGGTTTTATAATAGAAAAAATAGATGCAGTCTTAGCAGAAGAGTTATTGTCTTTTCATGGTGAGATATTAAATGAAGAATAAAATGACTATTATGGAAGTGTGTGGAACGCACACTATGAGTATTGCTAGGTTTGGATTAAGAGGTTTGTTGCCTAACGATATAAACATTATAAGTGGTCCGGGTTGCCCTGTTTGTGTAAGCTCATCTAGTGATATAAATAATGCTTTAATGCTTGCAGATAGGGACGACGTTATTATAACAACTTTTGGAGACATGATAAGGATCCCATGTAATGACAGAATGTTAATGGATTATAAAAATGTTAAAGTATTGTATGATCCTCTTGATTCGATAGATCTTGCTAAAAACAATAAAGCTAAAAATATAGTTTTTTTGGGAGTTGGCTTTGAGACGACAACACCCATAACAGCAAGTGTTATAATTAGAGCTAACGAACTTGGTTTAGATAATTTTACTGTCTTATGTATGAACAAAATAGTCCCTCCAGCTTTGGAACTAATATTAAAGGACAAAGAAAATAATATAGATGGTTTTATATTACCGGGTCATGTAGCGGCGATAACAGGGAGTAGTTATTTTGATTTTATTACAGAGCTATCTGGTAGAGGTGTTATTAGCGGCTTTGATCCAAAAGGGATAATGGATTCAATAGAAAAAATATCTTTAATGATAACTAACAACGAATTTGGTGTGATAAATAATTATATGGGCATAGTTAAAAGTAATGGCAATGAAAAAGCAAAAGATATAGTTAAAGAAGTTTTTGATATCGTAGATTCTGAATGGAGGGGTATTGGTGTTTTAAAAAAGTCCGGGCTCAAGATATCAGAAAAATATTCTAGATTTGATGCAAAAGAAAGATTCAATATAAAAGATATGAACATTAAAGATCCGTCTTCATGTCTTTGTGGCGAAGTGCTCCTTGGTAAAAAAACGCCAACAGATTGTGTACTATATGGGAAACAATGTGTCCCATCTTCTCCTGTTGGTCCGTGTATGGTCTCTAGCGAAGGGACCTGTTCTGCATACTATAAATATATAAGTAATTAAGGCGGTGTGTAGGTGATAAGAGATAAAGTCGATATTAATGTTGGTGCTGGCGGAAAGCAGATGCAGGATTTTATCAGTAAAATAATTGTTTCTGAACTAGGCAATCCTGTACTTAACACAATGGATGACGCTGCTAGGTTGTGCTCAGAAAATAAGAGAATAGCCTTTACCTCTGATAGTTATGTAGTATCTCCAGTTTTTTTTAATGGTGGTGATATTGGTCGTCTTTGTGTTTGTGGTACGGTTAATGATCTTGCTTCTAGTGGTGCTGTAGCTAAATATTTATCACTTTCATTTATAATAGAGGCAGGAGCTGCTTTAGAGGATATAAAAAGAATAGTTTCGTCTATAGCTTTAACAGCAAAAGAGGCTGGCGTTAGCATAGTTACTGGTGATACAAAGGTGGTTGAAGCTGGTAAGTGCGATCTCTTATATATTAATACAGCGGGTATAGGCTTTATAGAGGATGGGATAGATATATCTAGTCATAATGCGAGTGATGGGGATGTTATTATGGTTACAGGCCCGATAGGTGATCATGAAGCTTCCATAATAATGTCTAGAGATATACTTAAGATAGGGCTTGAAGTAAAAAGTGATCTTGCTCCTCTGAACAAGAAGGTCCAAGAACTTTTGTCTCTTACCAAGGATGTACACGTTATAAAGGATCCTACTCGAGGAGGACTTACTGGGGCTTTAAATGATATAGTATCTAACTCATCTGTTGCTGCAAATATAATGGAAAACAATGTCCCTTTCTCTGACGAAGTTAAAACATTATGTGATGTCGCTGGCTTTGACCCATTCTGTTTCGCCTCAGAAGGCAGGCTGGTCATAATTGGTAAACCAAGTATAGAGGATGCCGTTGTTAAAGTTTTTGGCCCTAAAGCAGTAAATATAGGTAATATCAAAAAGGGATCACAAGACGTTCTGCTGTTTACAAGCTTTGGGGGGTTAAGAAAATTAAGAACAATGGATGGTATTCAGGTACCAAGGATATGCTGAACAAGTTGCCTTGAAGAGTTCTGTATGTTAAACAACTTAATAATATGAAAAATATAATTAAATCTATTCTTATATTACTTGTTTGTTCAACAAGTATTAATGTTTTTAGTTTTGATGTTAAGACCCTTGCACTTGTTGGTAAAGATAAAGTTGGTTTTATAAACAGAACAGGTAAATTTGTTATAAAACCAGTTTATGACGATGCCATGCCATTTAAAGATGGTTGCGCTGCTGTTAACAAGAATGGTAAATGGGGTTTTATAGATGAAAATGGGAAAGTGGTGATCAAACCACAATATGATTCAGTCAGTAATTTTGTAGATGGGGTAGCTGCAGCTTCTATTGGTGATAAATGGGGATTTATAGATAAAAAAGGGGATTTTATAATACAGCCAAGTTTTGATTATGCTCGTCCTTTTAAAGAAGGTTTGGCAAGAGTAAGGGTTCAAAGAAGATGGGGCTTTATAAATAAAGAAGGCCTTTATGTTATAGAGCCAAAATTTTCATCAGCAAATGATTTCAATGAAAATGCTTCAAGGGTCAAAGTAGGAAGAAACTGGGGTTTTATAGACAATACCGGTAAATACATAATAAAACCAAAATTCAGATCTGCAGGAGAATTTAGCGACGGTTTGGCTAGAGTTAAATCTGGTCGTAGCTGGGGTTATATAAGCAAGAAAGGAAATTTTGTTATAAGTCCTAGGTATTCCAGCGCTAATGATTTTATAGACGGTATAGCAAGAGTAAGATCTAGGGGCTTAGTTGGTTTTATAGATAAAAAAGGTAGTTTTGTTATAGAACCAAAATTTGGAGAAGCTTATGATTTTGTAGAAGGGCTTTCTATGGTCAGATCAAGAGGTAAATGGGGTTTTATAAATCAACGAGGTCTTTATGTTATAGAACCAAAATTTGACTGGGCATGGAACTTTAATGAAGGGATAGCAGCTGTTTCTGTTGATAGTAAATGGGGGTTTATAGATAAGGAAGGCAATTATATAGTAGAACCAAAGTTTGATGCAGTACATGATTATAATTATGGAATGGTCGCTGTGGAAATAAATGGTAAGTGGGGCTTTTTGGATAAAAGCGGTAAGAATGTAATTAAACCTGAGTTCAATGTTGTCTCTTCCTTCGAAAAATGTGCCTCACTTGATCCGGTGATAACAAATGATCCAGAAGATCTTGTAGAATCTATTAACGGTTAAAATATGTTTTTTAAATTAACTATTGTCTTTATAATGACCCTGACTTCTCTAAATATTTTTCCTGAAGAACAGAATATTTCTTGTGACTGTGAAGATGAAGACAGGATATCCAAACACAACGATCTTTATTTTATAACAGGTCAGCCTAATACCAAAGTTCAAATAAGCCTTAAATATAAACTATTCAGTAGGGCAGATCTTTTTATTGCTTACACTCAACTTATGTTTTGGAATATAAAAGAAGAGTCTTCTCCATTTAAAGATGTAAATTATAATCCAGAACTTTTTTATAGGATACATACTCGTGATTCTGGGATCTTAAAATCTATAGATATAGGTATCTATGAACATAAATCAAATGGTCGCTCTGGGGCAGACTCAAGAGCTTGGAGCAGAAGCTATGTTAAATTTAATACTACGAGTCAATTTAATAAATGGACTTTTAATTGGGATACAAAAGTTTTTGCTCTATATAAATTTTCTTTAGATAAAACCAATATGGATATTGGTGAATATATGGGATTTTGGGAAACAAAGGTGTCTCTGGTTAATTTCTTTAATTTAACGGAGTTTATAGATAGGGCCACTTTGTATTTTGCTTTTTTTTCAGGAGGCAAGTTGTCTGAGTCTATAAGCAAGGGTGGTCAAGAACTTGGGTTCAAATTAAGGCTTGGCGGTGGAAGATTTAACCCGTCTTTATTTGTACAGCTGTATCATGGCTATAATGAGTCTTTACTTGAATATAATAAAGAATTCTGGTCATACAGACTTGGTCTATCTTTTTAATATATTGTGACAAATGTGTGAAAAGTATTCTTAAGATATATACTTTTTAATGGTTGTTTTCTATACTAGCTAATAGAGGACACAGAACATGGTCGAGAATAAGAAAATACTTATAGTTGAAGATGATCCTAATATATCTAAGCTTGTGGAATATAATTTGCAGAAAGCAGGGTTTAGAACAACTATTTCATCTACAGGAGAATTAGCTCTTGTGGAGATGCAAAAGAGTAAATTCCACATGGTCATATTAGATATTATGTTGCCGGGTCTTGATGGTCTGGAAGTATGTAAGCGTATAAGAAGTAATAAGAAATTTTCTTCAACAAGAATATTAATGCTAACAGCAAAAGGAGAGGAGCTTGATAAAGTTCTTGGTTTTGAACTTGGTGCAGATGATTATGTGGTTAAGCCTTTTAGCCCGAGAGAACTTGTTCTAAGGGTTAAAGCTATATTAAAAAGAGAGGAACTAGAGGAAGATTTGATTCTTTTTGGAGATATAAAAATAGATGTTAATAATTATGAGGCTTTTTTAGGAACAAAGAAAATAGACCTTACAGCTATGGAATTTAAACTTTTACTTAATCTTTTAAGTAACAAAGGACAAGTTCAGACAAGAGAACATCTTCTTGAAAAAGTTTGGGGTGCTTCTGGTGATATAAGCACAAGGACCATAGATACTCATATAAAAAGATTAAGGCAGAAATTGGGGAAATATGGTGATAACATAGAGACGATTAGAAGCGTAGGTTATAGGTTTAAAGATAAATGAAATTACATTATAAATTGTTTTTGGCTTTTGGCTCTATTATGGCAGCCACGTTGTTGTTTATCTTTATATATATAGATCTTAGTTTTAACAAATATCATCTTTCACAATTAAAAAATAATATTAAGAAACAATCTATCTCTATAAGACATGTTCTGGCTAACTTTAGTGGTGACAAGAAATCGTTAGAAGATTTTGCTCATCAGATAGGGGAAGACCTTTCTTTAAGGATAACAATATTGGATCAAAGTGGAGTAGTGGTGGGGGATACAGATCTTGCACATAAAGACATGCTGAGGCTTGAAAATCACATAGAAAGACCAGAAATACAGGACGCTATAAAGAATGGAGAAGGTTGGAGTAAAAGGTTCAGCACAACATTAAAGAAAGATATTTTGTACTATGCAACACCGATAACAATAGATAATAAAAAATCTTTTCTTAGGCTATCTATACCAGTAGATAGAATAAGCTTGATATCAGAAGATATAGAAGGAGCTTTGCTTGTTTCCTTATCTTTAGTTTTTGTAGCTACACTTATTTTAGGTCTTTTTGTTTTTCATATTATATCAAGGCCTATAAGAGAACTTGCATCTAAAGCTTTAGAGATGGCATCTGGAGATCTTACGCTAAAGTTTAGTGATAACAAAAAAGATGAAGTGGGAGAGCTTGGTAAGGCGCTTAATTCTATGCGTGATAATATTAAATATAAAATGAAAGAAGTTGTTACTAACAACTCAAGATTTGAGGCTGTACTAATGAGCATGTTCGAAGGTGTTATGGCGGTAGACGTTAACGGTAACATTATTTTAATGAACACAGCTTTAAAAGAAATGTTGCATATAAAAGATACTAATACAATGGGAAGAAAGCCAATAGAGCTTGTTAGGAACGTCAATATACAGAACATAGCAGAGAAAGCGCTAAAGATTAGTTATGGAGTTCTTAGTTTAGAGGAGAACTTGTTGATGCCATATAACAAGACTCTCTTAATCCATGCTTCTCCAGTTGTTAAGGGGAGGGATGTCTTTGGAGCAGTACTTGTTTTTAGCGATATTACAGAATTGAGAAAATTGGAGACTATAAGAAAAGATTTTGTTGCTAATGTTTCTCATGAGCTAAGGACTCCTATATCTAGTATTAAAGGTTATGCAGAAACCTTATTAGATGGTGCGCTTTGTGACAAAGATAATGCACATAATTTTGTAAATATAATAAATATGGAAGCATCAAGACTTGCTTCTTTGATAAATGACATTTTGGATTTATCAAAGATAGAGTCAGATATGTTTAAACTTAAACTAGAGGAAAAGAATATTAAAGATCTTGTTTCTGTATCTATAGATAGAGTTAAACAGGAAATAGATCTTAAGGATATTAAAATAGAAAATAATGTTGATGCTCTAAAAGTAAAATATGATGAGTCTCTTCTTGCTCAGGCATTAATAAATCTTATACACAATGCAATTAAATATAGCGATCCAAGTTCTGTTATAAATATATATTCTGAAGTAACTACAGATTTTATTACTGTTCATGTTAAAGATTCAGGGATAGGGATACCAGAAAAAGATCTCCCTAGGATCTTTGAGAGATTCTATAGAGTTGATAAAGCTAGATCCAAAGATCTAGGAGGCACAGGCCTTGGCCTTTCTATTGTTAAACATATAGTGCAAGCACACGGTGGAGATGTTTCTGTTAAAAGCACAGAAGGCGTTGGTTCAACTTTTAGTTTTTCTATACCTCGATGAAGTAACCGCTCTTTAAAAAAACAGGTTCCAATCAAGCTGTAGTACTGTTGCTGGTAATTTTGGGCCCTTAAGTTGTTCCCCATAGTAAAAATCTATTCCGATCCAGTTACTAGAACCAAGAGCGTAGTTGAACGCAAGTTCATGAGCCCTCATATTCGTTTTTCCGGAGTAACGATCTGAATCAGGCAGAATATCTAATATAGAGTCTTTCTCTAACACGGCATAGTTATATTTTATTTGCCAATCAGAAAATTCTTTTAGTTTTTCACTTCCGAACAACGTGCCTATCATATATCCATTTTTATTGTTGCCGTGTATTTTACTGTTGGCATTTGTAACATATTCAATAAAAAGAGAAAGCAAGGGTAAGTCTGTGTTAAATGGGTTTTTAAACATGAACTCTACTGCACCGACGATGTTGTTGTAATTATATAGTAGTAGGCCGTCTTGGCTGTTGTTTATTGAATTACTTAACGTACTGCCATCTAAATGCTTGCCTTTAAGGTCAGAGAATCCGTAATATGAAAAACCTACTTTATAAGAAACCTTTTCTGTAGCTTTGTGATTAAAACCAGCTTGGAAAACATACATTATTATATCTGGTTCACTTCCTCTTTCTTCCAAAGAAAAGACATCAGTTGTACTAAATAACTCAAAATTTGAATTTAATTTTCCTTTAAATTTTAATGCAACGCCTTCTGGGTTTATATCTGTATCCCATATTAAATCGCCCGGTTCCCATATTGGATTTTTAAATTTACCAACTATTAAACTACCCCAGCTTATTGGCGAATATTCGGCATATCCGAGCTCTAAGCTTATTGATTTTTTAGAAAATCCATCGCCGAGAGTTTGATTAGTAGATCTAGCTATATCTTTGTCGGTTAGATTGTCTATGTTGTTATTATTAAAACCAGTGGCAAGTCCTACACCAACTTTTATATCTTCAGTTATTTTGGGCTCTATTCTGCCTCTTAAACGTATTCTTACTCTATCTCTGTTGTTACCATATCCAATAGGGTTATCATCTTGGAACCTAAATCTAAAATCTCCTGAAGGTTTTAACTTATCAACCCATGAAAGAGTGTCTTCGTTTTCTGTTGCATTAGAATTAAACAGTAAAGATACAAGCAATAATAGGTAAATCATGTCGTAAAACCTCCTGGTCATTTGTTTTAATATGGTTATATGTTTTGACTGTTAAGGTTAGATGAAGATCTTGTTAAAATTTTGTGAAAATTGTTGATTCTTGTTTAACGTTACTCTTGTTCTATTTCACATAAATTTCACATAAATGTAACAGGGTTTTCAGAGATGAATAATAATATGTGTTTTGGAGGTAATACTTATGAAAAAGATTAATTTTCTTATTGTTACGGCGTTATTTACATCTAGTATTTTTGCTCAAACAAGAGGCGTTTTACAAATAAAGGGTTCAGATACCATGGTTAATACGGTTCAAGAATTGGCCGAGAAATACATGTTAAAGAATAAGGACAAAAAGATATCAGTAACTGGTGGTGGCTCCGGTACAGGTATTGCGGCGTTAATAAATGGGACTTGTGATATAGCTAACTCCTCAAGAGACATAAAAGATAAAGAAAAAACAGCAGCAAAAGGAACCGTGAACGAAATAGCTTTGGCTATAGATGGTTTAAGTATAATAGTTAACAAAAATAACAGCGTTAAGGAATTAAGTTTGCCACAACTTGCACAGATCTTTAAAGGAGAAATAAAAAACTGGAAAGAATTTGGAGGTAAAGACGAAAAAATAAGTCTGTACGGAAGACAAGCTAACTCTGGGACCTATGATTTTTTTATTGAACACATTTTAAACAAGACAGATTTTTCTGGTGACGTAAAACAAATGAACGGTAATGCTCAAATAGTTGAGGCTGTTAAAAATTCTAAATCTGCTATTGGTTATGTTGGTTCTGGTTATGTTAAGGATTCTAGTGATGTTAAGGTTCTTTATATATCTACAGTAAAAGGAGCAAAAGCATATGCTCCAACTAAATTAAATATAAGCAACAAAAAGTACCCTATATCAAGGCCTCTATACCAATATATAAAAGGGACTATAAGCAAGGACGTTAAAGATTTTCTTATGTATGAACTAGGACCAGAGGGTTCAAAGCTTATGGAAGAACACGGTTTTTTTCCAATAAACAAAGCTCAGAAAACGTCGAATAATAAGGTTTTGGGTATTAAGTGAAGAATAGATTGCCTTTTTCAAAAAAAATAAAGGAAGCCCTCATTCATGGGGGCTTCCTTGTTAATGCTATTCTGGTTATATTGGTTCTTTTAGGTATATTTGTTCTTTTGATCTGGACGTCTCTTCCGGCTTTTGAACAAATACCCTTAAAAGAATTTTTATTTAGTTCAAATTGGAATCCAACATCCTATGTTAAAGAATCATACGGGATGTTGTCAATGTTGGTTAGTTCTCTTTTGGTAACTTTAGGTGCAATGATATTTGCTGTGCCAATAAGCATTGGTGCTGCTGCTTTTATATCAGATCTTGCAAGCAATAGAGTTAGAGAAATAGCAAAACCAGTCGTGGAAATATTAGCCAGCATCCCATCTGTAGTTATTGGTTTTATAGGCATCACTCTTATAGGGCCCTCCATAGCTAAAATATTTAATCTGCCCGACGGACTTAATGCAGTAAACGGATCCATATTGCTTGGAATAATGGCGATGCCCACGATAATAAGTCTTACAGAAGATGCATTAAAAAGTGTTCCTAAATCGTATACAGAAGCTTCGTTGGCTTTAGGTGCAACAAAATGGCAAACAATAATAAGAGTAAGAATACCTGCCGCTTCTTCTGGAATTATTGCTGCCACAATGCTTGGTATGGGTAGAGCTATAGGTGAAACAATGACCGTATTAATGGCTACTGGTTGTGCAGGTGCTATGCCTAATAGTTTGTTTGATTCGGTTAAGACTATGACTTCTGTTATTGCTATAGAGCTTGGTGAGGTGGCATATGGTACCGCCCACTATTATGCTTTATTTGTAGTCGGACTAGCTTTGTTCTTAATAACATTTGCGGTAAATCTGGCTGCAGAAATAATTTTTAATAAGAAGCAAAAAAGATGAAGAATAATCTTAATAAAATAAAAGAAAAAATTGGTTTTGGCATTTTAACAATGTGTTTGATGTTGGTTGTGCTTATCATAATAGTAATATTCACCAATATATTGGTAAATGGATACAGTGTTATAAATATAGATTTTTTAATTAAATCACCGACTGAAGGAATGACAAAAGGTGGCATCATGCCGGCAATAATAGGCACCTTTTTTGTTACAGTGATAACAGCTATTTTTTCTATTCCTCTTGGAATGGGTTGTGCAATATATCTTAATGAATATGCAAAACAAAATTGGTTCACAAGATTGATACGAATATCAATAAGAAATTTGGCAGGAGTTCCGTCTATAGTTTATGGTTTATTCGGCGTTGTTTTGTTTGTACAATTAATGAATATTGGAACAAGTGTTCTTGCTTCTGGTTTAACTTTGAGCTTAATGACTTTGCCAATGACTATTACAGCCTCTGAGGAAGCGCTCAAGAATATACCAATGTCTTTTAGAGAAGGGGCTTTAGCCCTTGGTGCAACAAAATGGCAAGCAATAAAGACCAACGTTCTCCCATATGCGATACCGGGGATGTTAACTGGCACCATACTTGGTCTATCAAGAGCCGCAGGCGAGACCGCTCCTCTTTTATTCACAGGTGTTGCTTTTTATCTTCCATATCTTCCAAAAGGAATTTTTGATCAATTCATGGCCTTACCATACCACCTATACATAATGGCAACTCAACATCACTCTATAATGGAAGTACGCCCTATAGCATATGGAACTGCAATGGTTCTTGTTATATTGGTGTTTATGATGAACCTTGGTGCAATAATATTAAGATATCGTTTAAGAAAGAACAGGAAGGAGTAATATGATAAAAGATTCAGTGATAGAAGCTATTAATTTTAATTTTTATTATGGCGACAAGAAGGCTTTAACCGACGTAAACGTTAAAATAGAAAAAAATTCTGTAACAGGCATTATTGGTCCTTCTGGTTGTGGTAAATCGACTTTCCTTAGAAGCATAAATCTTATGAACAATCTAATACTCGGTGCAAGGTATGAGGGCAAGATAATGCTTGATGGAGAGAATATAATACATAAAGATGTAGATGTTGTTGCGCTCAGAAGAAAAGTTGGAATGGTATTCCAAAAATCAAACCCATTTCCAAAAAGTATTTTTGAGAATGTTGCTTATGGATTAAGAATAAACGGTATTAATAATAAAGATCTGATATCTAGAAGAGTTGAAGAAAGTTTAAAAGGGGCGGCGTTGTGGGACGAAGTTAAAGACAGACTTAATGCAAGTGCTTTTGACCTTTCTGGCGGTCAGCAACAAAGACTTTGTATTGCAAGAGCCTTGGCAGTAGAGCCTGATATACTTTTAATGGATGAACCAGCGTCTGCTTTAGACCCAACTGCTACCATAAAAATAGAGGAACTTATACAGGAGCTTAAGAAGAAATATACAATAATAATTGTTACACACAACATGCAACAGGCTGCAAGAGTATCTGACTATACGGCGTTTTTTATGATGGGAAAACTTATAGAGTATAATAAAACCAATCTAATGTTCACAAATCCTGAGTTTAAAATAACAGAGGATTATATTACAGGAAGGTTTGGTTAATACGGAGGTTATGTGATGGTCGACAGAAAATTTGACAAAGAATTGAATGAGCTGAATAGCAAAATATTAAAAATGGCAGCTCTTACACAAGAATCTATCTATTTAGCAATAGAGGCTGTAAAACACAGGGAGAGATCACTTGCTGAGAAAATAATAGAAAAAGACGAAGAGATAGATGCTTTTGAACTTGATATAGATGATTTCTCTGTTGAATTATTAGCAAGAAGGCAACCTCTTGCGGGGGATCTTAGATTTATAACCACAGGGATGAAGATAAATGGTGAGCTTGAGCGTATTGCAGATCTTGCTGTTAATATAGCCCATCGTGCTATTGATCTATCTGATAAACCGATGTTAAAACCACTTATAGATATTCCTGTATTTAGCGAGTTATCTATTAATATGGTTAAAACAACTATTGATGCTTTTGTTAATAGAGATGCTGCTCTGGCAAAAAAGGTTATAGAAATGGATAAAGAGGCGAATCTTCTTAGGAACAAAATACAAAAAGAATTAGTGGAAGATTATATTGCTAAAGATGTAAGTACGCTTTCAAGAGCACTATCGTTATTCTTGGTGGCACAGCATCTTGAAAGGATTTGTGATCATGCAAAATATATATCAGAAGGTGTTATATATCTTGTTAGTGCAAGGGTAGTTAAACACAGTTATTGATACTGGCTGGGAGACTAGGATTACTTCCGCTCATCGTGCATGCTTTTTTAGGAGCGACTCGCTCCAGTGATCCTGTAGGTAAGCTCACCTCGTCTAGAAACTCGGCTCGCACTATTTATATTGTCTCCAGCCAAACTCGCTTTGCTCGTTTGGCTGGGAGACTAGGATTCGAACCTAGATTGGCGGAGTCAGAGTCCGCAGTCCTACCATTAGACGATCTCCCAAAAAGATTCTCAAGACTTAAAAGAATAAAAAACAGGGTTTTTCTCGACGAAAAACCCTGTTTTAAAAAAACGAAATTTTAATTAGTTCTGAGCAGGAGCTTCAGCAGGAGCAGCTGGCTGTTCAACAGGAGCAGCTTCAGCAGGAGCAGCTTCTTCAGCTGTCTTTTTTGTGCAAGCAACTACAGAAAGAGCTAATACAGAAACGATAACTAAACTTAATACTTTTTTCATGAATCCACCTTCCTTTTTTAAGATATAATCTTATTTTTTTATCTAAGTAGAATATTTAGCACTTTATATATAAGGGTCAACAGCTTTTTATAATTTTAGTTGATAGGTTGACAGTATTGGCCTGTTGAAATAGGCTTTTGGCAAAAAGGAGGGGGTGTGAGTTCAAAAAAAAACAAATCTCCTCTTAATAAGAATGTTGTTCTCACTGGATTGACTTCTTTCTTTACGGATATTTCATCTGAAATGCTATATCCAATACTACAGGTATTCGTAAGCGTAATTACTGTTAACGTTGGGCCAATATTGGGTTTGATGGAAGGCATAGGAGAATCTCTTTCAAGTGTTTTAAAGGTTCTTTCAGGCTATTATTCAGACAAGCTGGGTAAAAGAAAGTGGCTGGCTGTGTTTGGTTATTTTGGGTCTGCTCTTTCAAAACTCTTCCTTTTTGTCCCAAGTGTGTTTTCCGTTCTTTCTTTTAGGTTTATAGATCGTACTGGTAAGGGCATAAGGACTGCTCCAAGGGATGCTATTATATCTGAATCGATACCTAAAACCCTTTTGGGCAAAGCTTTTGGCTTTCAAAGAGGCATGGATTTTGCCGGAGCTTTCTTTGGGACGGCTCTCTTATATATACTTGTTAAATATGTTTATCCAGAAATTGGGGACGTTATATACAAAGGGGTGTCGGCTCCGGTTTCTGTTTTTTATCCGATATTCATAATTGCTGTATGCAGTGCGTTAGTAGGAGCCTCCTTTTTGTTTTTTGTATCAGACAAGGGCGTTAAAGCTAAAGATCTTGGTAAAGAAACAAATAAAGCTCTGCCAGATCTTGATATAAGAAAATACGATAAAAATCTTAGAGTGTTTTTTTTGGCTCAGTTTGTTTTTACATTGGGTAATTCTTCTAACCAATTTCTATTATTAAGGAGTACTAATCTATACGAAAATATTTCTAGTGTCCTTTTGATGTATATGCTTTTTAATGTAACTACGTCGTTGTTATCTTCTTTTTTTGGAGGACTTTCAGATAAAATAGGGAGAAAAAAACTTTTGGTATGTGGGTATCTTCTATATTCAGTTGTGTATATCGCTTTTGGTTTTATGAGCAATCAATATTCTTGGCTTTTGTGGCTATTTTGGCCTCTGTATGGCGTCTATTACGCAATGACAGAGGGCGTAGAAAAAGCTTTTGTTTCTGAATTAGCTCCACAAAATTCAAGAGGAACTGCTTTAGGATTTTATAATATGATAGTTGGTGTAGGGCTTTTACCAGCGAGTCTTATTGCTGGTTTTATATATCCTTTCAGTAATCAAGCTCCTTTTATATTTGGTGGAATTATGTCTATTTTGGCTGTGGTCATAATAACTTTTAGAATAAATGAAAAAACTAGTTAATTAGATCTATTATTTTCCTAAAATATTTTGGCATTTCATGTCTGGGATACCATGCTAAAGCAAAGTCGAGTTTAGAGAAAGAACCAGTCATTAATTGTACTAATTTTTTATCCTTAATGTAAGGTTCAAGAAATCTTTTTGATAATACAGAATAGCCATGGCCTCTTATTATTAAGGAGATTAGAGCATCTGTGTTGTTGACGTAATGACCTTCTTTTTTAGTAAGATGAACAAGTCCATATTTTTTTAAGAAGCTAAGAGTAATCTTGTCGCCATAGTTAAAATCTATTAGTCGTTCGTTCTTTAGGATGTCTTCCACATTTCTATTTTTCCATTCATAAGGCCCCACCATGATATATATTTCTGGCTCAAGTTTTTTTGCGTCCATTTCATTAGGGACTTCTAGAGGAGACATTACTGCAAACTGACATTCACCAGATTTTAGGTATCTTACTGGAGATTCGTCGTCTGTAATATGATATGTGAATGTTAAGTCCTTAAATTGATCTAAAACCTTTACGGTGTTAGGAATTATTCTTGCTCTCATTATACTGGAAGATCCTGCTATTTGTATTCTGACTATTTTTTTTGAGCTTTGACCTTGTATGAGTGACAACGTTTCACCCTCTATGTCCATTACCTTTTGACAGTAGACAAAAAGTGTTTCTCCTTCTTGTGTTAAATGCATTCCCTTTCTTGATCTTGTGAATAGAGTGTTGCCTATTTTTCTTTCAAGCGAACGAATTCTTTGTGTTATGCCGGTCTGCGTCAAACCAACTTCTTTTGCCGCACCATGCACTGTTCCCTTATTTACAATAGCGACGAAGGCCTCTAGTTCTGGTGAAAGTAAACTCATTTAAATTCATCAATACATTAAAATAATGAATTATACAATAGATATTTTAAGTGGAAAAGTTTGGCTCATAAACTTTTGGAGGTTGAATCAAAAATGAAAAGATTAGTCGTTATTGTTGCTTTTTTAAGTTCAAATTTTTTGTGGGCAGACTGGTTCTGTAACAGTCTTGAAATGGGTACAGAAGGGATAAGAATTAAACAGGTATACGTAGAAGTTATAAAGAATTATTGTGATAAGGCTGTGATAGATCTTAGTGGTAGATGTCATTTAATAGAATTTGAGAGTGACGGTTCTGCTTGGATAAAGACCAATCATGAAGAAGGTGTTAGGACTCTTTGTACTGAGTCTAATAATTCTAGTAAACAAGATGAGCCTTCTAGTGAACCTTCTTGGATTTCTAGAGTGTTGATTGACTACGGCAACAATGTGCCACATTTTAGGAGGTAAAATAAAATGTTCTTATTGTTTTTTGTATCTACAATACTGTTTGCTGCGCCTGATTACTATTCAATTACAGCAGGTAATTTATTAGAAACATACGATACTTGTTACGTTGAATTAAAACATGAAGGAGTGACTCCTTATATAAAGAAAGTTTTTTGTTCTGATGATTTTAATATTTCACAGACCTATAATTATGATGAACAAAACTTGATTGTGTATTGGAGCTTTAACAAAACAATTAGCAGAACCATAGACAGAAGTACAAGATATGGTGAGATATTTACAGCCACTGAAACTTTTGACGTTTCTGATGGTAATACATGTTATATAAGTGTTGATGATGGTTATTCATGGTTGTCAGAACAAGGTCTTTTTGGATGTGGAATGGCCAAGGTCGTAAAATAGTAGTTCATTTTTATTTGCATGTGTGGCCGTAGTGAGAACAAACATTATTTTGGTCCATCTCTTTTAGTTTGTTGTTGTTATATGCACTAATTGTTTCGTTGATGTTAGAATACTCAGTTCTATAAACTGTTATTCCTGCGTTCTTTAACTTGTTTAAAGCACCAGCACCTATTCCTCCAACAACGATGCCGTCGAATTCATAGTTGCCAAGAACAGACAACGGTTGGCACATCCCGTGTGCATGGTGTTGATCGTCGTTCTTTATTTCTGTAACAGAAAGTGTGTTGGTGTCTACTATCATAAATAATGGTGCAGAACCAAAGTGTTCACAGATCGTGCTGTTGATACCATTGTTCTCGTTAACAGGGATACAGATTTTCATAATTAAGTCCTCCTTATTTTTAGGGCCTTACCTTTTATTATTGCTTCTGCTATTTTTTTATGTGCAGAACATATTATTCTTCCAAAAGTCTGCCTAGAAATACCCATTTTTACTGCGGCATCTTCTTGATACAAACACTCAATGTCTGAAAGTCTTATTGCCTCTAGTTCGTCTGCTTCAAGACATATCTCTTCTAGTTTATCTATGGGAATGCTTCGTGGCTTAAAGTAATCAGCTTTTATTCTGCAACAGGTCTTTCTACACTTCTTTGGACGCATTTATATATTATGAGCATATGCCCATAATAAAGTCAACATAAATTTATGTTCTCTTTTTTGGTTTCATTGAATGTCTTATAATTATTTCTCCCACTATAATTGCAATTATTGTTCCAATAATTACTGGTAAGGAGCTTTCTAAAAAATCTTCTCCGGGTTGTATTAATAAAACAACCATGGTTAGTAGTGTGAAAATTTCTGCAACAACTGCTGTTGATATTTTGAACCACTTTGGGCCAGGGACCTGGTATGGCCTTTTTATTTTTGCATCTTTTTTTCTTAAGATTATATAAACAGGAAATAGTATTACATATGAGAACAAACAAGCTATTGTACTAAATGATAGTATATTCCAAAAGAGACCAGCGGCATCTTTGGCCACAATACCGTAAAGTAAAATTACCGAGGTAGATATAAGTCCAGAAACGATGGCTGCCCCTACTGGCACCATAGTTTTTTTATTTATTTTACCTAGTGTTTTTGGCATATCTCCGTTGATTGCCGCTTCTGCTACTACACGATTTTGTCCTAGCGTCCATGCTACTACTGCAGTGAATAGTGTGAATATA
>CAYPMK010000005.1:15679-51460 GCA_964411885.1 uncultured Bdellovibrionales bacterium | reverse complement strand
TTTTTTGGTAGCGGGGCTAGGATTTGAACCTAGGACCTTCGGGTTATGAGCCCGACGAGCTACCAGACTGCTCCACCCCGCGACACGTTGACAGCCTTACCTTTTATTCGCTCCAGCCCAAAGTGTCAACCTTTAATTGTCCATAACATTTTAGTATTGCCACAGAGGGCTTTTACAATATACTTATGCCATTATGAAAAAACAATTAATCCTAAAAACCTTTACCACACTAACACTGCTGGTTTTAACCGCATCTTCATGTTCAACAAGCAAATCTGCACAAAAAGACTCTTCTGGAGAATATTACTCAGGAATGAGCATAGAACAATTGATTGAAAACACAGACCTTGATGCAGAACCAGCTACTACAGACGAACCTGTAATTAGCCTTAATAGAAAAGGTCACAAAGTTCCAAAAGTAATCAATGACGCCGTAAAAAAATGGATAGTTTATTTTACAAAAACAAATCCTAGTTGGTTCCAAAGAGCCCTTACAAGATCAGAAGAATTTGAGACCAACATGAAGAACATACTCATAAGCAACGACGTGCCAGAAGAACTTTTCTATTTGGCCTTAATAGAAAGTGCTTTTGTACAAAAGGCAAGATCTCACGCTGGGGCAAAAGGTATTTGGCAGTTCATGAAAGGTACAGGAAGACTTTACGGCCTTAGAGTAGACAGAAGCGTTGACGAAAGAGTAGATCCTTACAAGGCTACAGCGGCAGCGGCTTCATACTTAAAAGATCTATACAACATATACGGCTCTTGGTATTTGGCAATAGCATCATATAACGCTGGAGAAGGAAGAATTAGATCTGCAATACTAAGACACAGAGAAAGGGATTTTTGGGCACTAGCAGACAAGAACGCACTACCAGACGAAACAATGAACTATGTTCCAAAATATATTGCCGCAGTTATAGTTGCAGAAAATTACGACAAGTTCGGCTTTACATATAATGGACCAAGCAAAGAAGGTATAATAGTTGACGAAGATATAAAAACACTATTCGCTGTTGATCAATTCAAAAGAGGTTCAACACCAAGCAGAAGAAAATCAGATTCAAACGCTTATGCATCATACAGCCCTCGTCCAGAAGAAACTATTACAAGAACACACAAGGTAAGACGTGGAGACAACCTTTCTAGTATTTCTAGGAAATATGGTGTTTCTATAAGTCAGTTAAAAGAATGTAACAGAAGATTACGAAACACAAATAACATCTTTATAGGACAAGTCCTTGATCTTAACTGCGCAGAAAGCAGTGGCCCTGTAAAAACAGTAGCAAGTGCAGAAACTGCTACAGGTTCAGAAACAAACATTGCTTCAACAGAAACAACAGAGACCCCAAAGAGAAAAGAAAAACCTATCATATACAGAGTTAAATCTGGGGACACACTAGAGAGAATATCAAAAAAATATAACGTAACTATAGAACAAATAAAAGACTGTAACCCTACTGTAAAAAGATACACCATACTTGCAGGACAAAAGCTAAAAATAACTTGTACAAAAGATGCTGTTGAAAGTAACTACATCGTCCACACAGTTAGAAGAGGAGACACTCTTTGGTCAATCTCATCAAGATATGGTGTTAGCATTAACGACATAATGAAGTGGAACAATTTAAGGAAAAAGAGCGTAATATTCAAAGGCAGAAAACTAAAGATATATAAGAACTCATAGGAGCTCTTGTGTTCAAAATTTTTATATCGTTAATAACACTGCTGTTCCCTCTTTTGTTGAGTGCAGATAACTCTTCAATAAAAGACATAGACATAAACAGTAACGATATCAAAATAAAACTTATGGGAGACCTAGAAGGCAGGTCAATTATCTTTAAGTTAAAAGATAAGGACGACAACAATCTTGCTGTTTTTAAACCAACAAGTGGAAGCACTTTTTATAGAGGAGAATACGCTTCATATAAGTTAGCCCAGCTAATAGGTTTAGACATCTATTGCCCAACAGAGATCTCCTACATGAATAAAAAGACCCAAGAAAAAGTATTACCACTACTTGAGAACACTAAATATTCCAACAAACAAGGACCAGAAAAAGAAGAGAACAGAAAAATAATAATAGAAGAAATAAAAAGCAATATCCAAAAAGGTAAAAAATTAGAGGGCGCTTTAAAGTTGTGGGTACACAATTTAATGTTCTATAAACCACTTGGATCAAAAAAAGGATTTAAGACAAGTCCCATATATAAACACCTCAAGGCCAATGGACCACAACCAGCACATAATGCTTTTGTGTTATCACAGTGCACACAATTATTTGAACCAAAAGGTTGTGTAGATGGGTGGGCTTACAGAGACGAAGTTGCAAGAGACATGAGCTCTATACTAGTGCTTGATGCAGTATTGGGCAATAGCGATAGATTTGCAGGCGGTAATTTACATTTTTATTCTGTTGATGGTGATACAGAATCAAAGAAAGGCAAAAAAATATTTAAAAAAGCTCGTTTATTCTCTTTAGACAATGGTGCAGTCTTGATGCCAAACAATAGAACGGGACTGAATACATTAAAAGAACTTGGAGTAACAAGATTTGTTAAAGAACACATTGATAAGTTAAAAGACATACAAAAAATGAACGACACAGAACTTAGAAAAGAACTAGGGCTTACGCCTGAGTATTTTGAAATATTTAAAAATAATCTTTCTTTAACCTTGGAATATATAGATCAAGTTACAAAAGAAAACCACTCAGACGTTTGGTTCAAAACTCTATAAAGGCTCAAAAACTAGATCGCCGTTCTTATATACCTTATCGACCTTAAGAATGTCTATTCTTCCGCTCACATCAACATATATTCTAACCGCTCTGTTCTTTATCCCAAGGGTTTCATCTTTTTTATTCAAAAGATAGATTGAGTTCTTTGTTTCATCAATATCAGCTCTTTTGCCATCTTTACCAAAAAAAACTTTGTTTGAGTTAAATGAACTTTGGGTAACGTCTAATAAAGAAGAAAAAACAACATCGCTAGCTATGCTAGATAAAGAAACTGTACGCAAAGGTTTTTCTGAACAATATAAAGTATAATTATTGTTATTAATATCAAAGCTAACACCACAGCTTTCACTATTTTTTAAGGAACTTCTTCTGCTCTCCATAATGTCTTTACTAATAATTCTTGCAACTTTAAGAGTACGTCCGTCTATTCCAGCTTCATGCAATATTGGTATAGAGAACATTATGACTATTAAAAGACCTATGCCCGCAGGCAACATCCACTTCATCTAAAAAAGCCTCCACCAGATATAAAATGATAGAAAAGAACAGCTATACCAATGAAAGGTCCAAAGGGCATTTCTGCAAGTCTGTCTTTTTTAGCGAACAACATTAAGGCCACTCCATATAAAGAACCAAGTACAGAACTTATAAGTATTACAAGGATGGCTGGATACCAACCGAGTACAGCGCCAATACCTGCTAAAAGTTTTATATCTCCTCCGCCCATGCCATCCCTTTTGGTTATAAGCCTGTATAACTCTGCTACAACAAATAAAATACCTCCACCAACCAAGATCCCAGATAAAGAACCTAACCAAGACAGCGTTGGTGTATCAGACATGAACGAATCTAGTAATGCTATCAAAAAGCCACAAACAACAAGACCTATACTAAACCTATCTGGAATGATCCTTTCATCAACGTCTATAAATATTGAAGGTATGACTGCTGTTATAAGCACAAAAGACCGTAGCAACATAGGAACATATTGTTCTGCGGTTCCATCCATAAGTCTGTTATAAGTAATAAGGAACAAAACAGCAGTAATAAGTTCTATGACAGGATATCTTACAGATATCTTTGTCTTACATTCAGGACATTTACCTTTGTAAATAATATAAGCAAGTATTGGTACTCTTCCGAGTATAGAGATAGGTTTTTTACATGAATCACAAAAACTATTTGGTTTAACAATAGAGATCCCTCTTGGTATCCTGTAAGACAATAGTCCAAGAAAACTCCCCCAACAAAGCCCCATTATAAAAACCAAAACATCTATCATGAACATCTTTTCCTCCACGAAATAGAGAACATTTTATATGAAAGAAGAATATATAGGATCATATAAAGAGAAGTATATATTAAACTATCTTTGATGGCCGCATTAAATATATAAGCAGGGTTAGGCAATATATATACAGGGTAGAATAAAGAAACAATGTAAAGCAACGTTGGTATAAAATATAGTAGTCTATTGCTAAACAAAGCAGATAAGGACGAAAGAAAGAACAAAGAAAGCCCAAACACTTGTAAAAATAATAATAATCTAAATGAGAACACCCAAGGAACAGAAGAGCTCATGAAAAATATAACAAAAGTCCACACAGCAACTAATAAATATCTCATAATGAATTGCTCTACAAAAGAAAGGCCAAAACTTCTGTAGAACAGGATCTCGTTCCTTGAATTATCTTTATTATTAAACATTCTTGCTATACTGAATATTAAAAGCAAAAAAGAAAGACCATATGACACGAATATAAAGATAGAGTTAACGAATGGGATAAAGTTGTTATTAGGATAAAAAAGCAGCAAGGCTCTTGGGATAAATGAAAGGAACAAAAACACAAGTGGACTAACCCAATATGCCCAGTTCTTTAAAAGGCCTCTTATAAAAAGGTAATAAGCTATCATTACTTGTAACCTCTTAAAAACTTAAGATGCTCGCTAAACATCCTCGGTTTATCCGTAGAAACTATAAGTATCAAAGAACCATCCTTTGCTTGATCATCTAGTCTAGAAGAAAGCACAGAAGAGGTTTTTTCGTCTGCGCCATAATACGGATCATTAAGCACTATATTAAGGTCTGGAACAGACAAAGTTATAGCCCAAGACAAAAGTGTCTTGGTTGGTTTTGTCATCTCTCTTAAATTCATATTAAGCACATAACTTGCATTAACTTCATTCAGTATCTTTTTTAACTCATTAATCGAAGTAGATATCTTAGCTCCTTTTGAATAAGAATATAGCGAACATAAAGAAACAGCATCCTGAACATAAGGAGTCCAATTAGCAATATCAAAATAGGAGGTTCTAGATCTAAAGAATTTTATTTTGCCCCTCTTCTTCTCTACTAGACCAAATAAGACCCCTATAAAAACATCAGAGAACAAAGGGTTCTCTGTTTCAACCCAAGCAATATCTCCTGCATACAACATTGAATTTGGTATTTTAATACCATCATTGTAAAGTTCTACTCCATCTATTTTAAGCAATTCGGTCAAGGGTTAGACCTCCTTGCACTCGTTGACATTATTTGTCCTTGTTCTCCAATAAAATATTGACCACCATAAGGATCGTCGGGAACTTGGTCTATATAACCCTCTGCAACAAGCACCAAGATGTCTCCGGGATATTTTTTAGTTTTTTGAAAATATGCTTCCATGGCTTTTGTAAGATACAGAATATTCTTTTCGTTCTTAAGGCTCAATATTTTTGTCTGATACATGTTTTTTTGAGACTCAAGGGCTTGTTCCATTTCTTTCTCTAAAAACGATATTGCATCAGAATATCTTCCAAGAAGCACCATGCTACCCGTATAACATTCTAGATACTCTGTTCCACCAAATCTTTCTGTAGCTTCTCTTAATATCCTCACAAGTTCTCTAACACTAACTTTGTTGTTTATGTAATCACTATAAGAAGCACAAATCTCTTTATATGCAGATTTAAGTTCTGGATCATACTCTAACGCTCTTACAACGACCTTGAATTTATCTGTAAAAGTTTTTTTCTTATCAAACTCTTTCCAAATTATGCCTGCATAATAATTCTTAAGACCTTTTATTGGATCGCTAGAAACATCTATGTTGCTTATATCAACAGGTTTTAGTTCTACATAACTACCCAGTAATACTAGAATCGAGATCGTAAAGAACATGAATATGATATATCTTAAAAACACTATTTTGTTCTCTCTACACCGATTGCTTTCATAATCACTCTTTTTGATCTTTGCCCGTCGAACTCAACGTAAAAAACCTGTTGCCACGGACCAAGATCAAGCTTGCCGCTAGTAACAGGTACCATTACCTGATACCCAACAGTAAGGTTTTTAAGATGTGCATCCCCGTTAGTTTCTCCAGTACGATGATGTTTATAATTACCAGCTGGGGCAATCTTTTCTAGCCACGTCATAATATCTTCGTGTAAGCCACCTTCCCAATCATTGACTATAACACCTGCTGTTATGTGCATAGCAGACACCATTATTAAACCATCGTAAAGGCCAGATTCGTCCATGAATTTTTCTACTTCATCTGTTATGCGAACTATTTCTTTTTCTTTTTTAGTATTAAAGGTCAAATATTTTGTTTTTGATATCATGTTCAATCTAAAAGCTCCTTGGCATCTACGCCTCTATAAACATGTTCTGATTGATGACGTCTATACAAAGCTCCTTTTGGACAATATGAAACACACCTTACACAAACCTCACATTTATTTAAAAATGCAGGATACTCCCTCATAACGATATTACCTACTGGGCATAATTTTGAACAAAGCCCACATTGTATACATTTATCTTTGTTCAGCTTTACAGCTTTCTTAAAACTAGAAGTTCTAAAAAAGTATTGTGATAGACCATATATAAACTTATGAAGAATAGGAAAATATCCCCAGTTAGCTTTTCCAGACAACAACTGTTCTGCAAATTCTTGTGTGCTTAAAATACCTTTATCGACTATCTTTGGATTCTTTTTATCTTTCTCTGGTGCTGGAGTGAAATTATCTGGCATTATAATTTGTTTGGCACCAATAGGGACATAACCTTTTTTGATAAGAGCTTCTTTAAGATAACTCTTCATGCCAAGAGCTAATCCACCCATGGTTGCCAACATAAAAACAGGAGTACCCTGTGTGTTTGGTAATTTATTTATAAAATCCATGACCAGTGGATAAGACGTAAAAACAGCTATCGGGAAAGCAAGTCCTATGGCACCAGAAAGATCCACATTCTTTGGGTCTTCTTTTTCCATCTTGATCAACTTTACTTTGACACCATTTTTCTTAAACACGTCTTTAACAACCCTTGACGCTATCAAGGTATTACCCGTACCAGAAAAATAATAAATATTGGCTTTATCGAATTTCATATTACCCCCCAAAGAATTAGGAGTGAGGCATATATATATCTCTGTGCTCGACTATGCTCTTATATCCTTTTTCTTCGAAATGTTCTTTTATTTTCTCTGATATCATTACACTACGATGTCTTCCGCCCGTACAGCCTATCCCTATGCTTAAATATGATTTACCCTCTTTTGTATATTCAGGCACTAAATAGTCTAATAGAGCAATAAGTTTATTCCAAAAAAGACCCGTCTCTTTTTTATCGTCTAAATAATCTTTTACTGCTTTATCTTTACCCGTAAGCGGCCTTAGTTTTGGATCAAAATGAGGATTTGGCAAGAACCTTACGTCGAACATAAGGTCTATATCCGTAGGAATACCTTTTGAAAAACCAAAAGATATAACGCGTATCATAAGTTTATGAGCAAGAGCCGATGATTCTATAGTGAACAAAGAAAAGATCTGTTGTCTTAATTCGTGAACATTGGTGTTTGATGTATCTATAACTATATCCGCAATACGTCTTAAGGGTTCTAGCAAAGATATCTCTAATCCAATTGCATCTTCTAGACTTAGTTCCTTTTTGCCGCCAGCGAACATCCTTTTTAATGAAGTTAAAGGATGTGCATTCCTTGTTTCTTGATACCTTTGAAATATGACCTGTTTTTCTGATTTAACGAAAAGTAGTTTAACCGTATAGCCTTGCTTTTTTAACTTAGCCAGAACTTCATTACAGTCATCAAAGTTAATAGTACTTCTTATATCTACGCCGATAGCTATGTGTTCTGGTGATTTTTTTATATTATCCTTTAAATATAGTTCAAGAAAAGATTCTACAAGTTTTATAGGAAGATTATCTACGCAGTAATACCCTAACGACTCAAGATATTTGAGCGCATAGGTTTTTCCTGCACCAGAATAACCACTAACTATAAGAATCCTGTTAGATCTCATATCTTACTCGGTTTTGAAGCACCTTTCTTTATTTTTGTCTTATCTTTGTGTTTTTTTAACTGTGTAACCATTTTATCTATACTCTCATCTATAGCAGAAAAATAATCATTAGATTTTACAGAAGATGAAAGATGTGCTCCATCTCCAGTCACTGTAAGTTCTGTTAAATGATTGATCTTATCCTTTGAAAAAATGAAACTAACCTGAATAGGTGATCTCATAAGTTTTTTTATCTTCTCTGATTTTTCTTCTGCTCTGCTTCTTACGTCATCATTTGGCTCTGTGTTCCTAAAAGTAACCTTAACTTGCATTGCTGTACCTCCTCTCTCAGACTATATGTTTTTTTCTTTTACTTGATGGCAATATCCCCATCATTTCTCTGTATTTTGCTACGGTCCTTCTTGCAACGTCTATATTTGATTTTTTTAGTTCATCTGCAATATCTTGATCGCTATAAGGAGAACGTGCATTTTCTGAAGAAACTATCTCTTTTATCTTTTGCCTTACTGACTCCGATGCGACATCGTCTGAACCCATGACAGATGACACTGGATTATTAAAGAAAAATTTAAGTTCAAACAAGCCCTGCGGTGTATGAACATACTTATTAGTAGTAACCCTGCTTATTGTAGATTCATGCATGCCTACTTCTTCTGCTATTTCTCTTAGTATCATTGGTTTTAGTTTAGAAACACCCTGCTCAAGAAAATCTTTTTGTTTTTTAACTATAGCCTCTGTAACTTTATATATGGTCTTCTGCCTGTTTTGTATGCTTCTTATGAGTGCCACGGCAGATCTTAGTCTTTCTTGAAGATATTCTTTATCTTTTTTTTCTACTCCACTTTTTTTATCTGTAGCCATGTTCTTATAATAGGTACTTACCCTTAGTCTTGGTATACCGTCTTCATTCAAGCTTATTACATACTCATCGCCGATCTTGAACACATAGATATCTGGTACTATATATTGTGCTTCGTTCAAAGAAAAAGCTCTGCCGGGTTTTGGATCAAGAGAAAGAACTATCTTAGCAAGCTCTAAAGCTCTTTCTTGTGTTATTCTCAATTTACGAGCTATTGCACCATAATTTCTTTTTTCTAATTCAGATAAACTTGTCTTTATTAACGATATTAACTTACCATCTTTAAGATTAAGCTGTCTTGCTTGTTGCAATAAACACTCTTTAAGATTCCTTGCGGCAACACCAACTGGATCAAACTCCTGAACTTTTAAAAGAACTTCTTCTGCTTCATCATAACTAAGACCAGAAGCTTTTGCCAACTCATCAAAATCCACTGAAAGATATCCATCGTCGTTAACATTCTGGATTATTTTTTCACCCAGATCTTCTTCTTTCTTGCTAAAACCTGTCATCTTAAGTTGCCACAAAAGATGATCATAAAGTGTTTCTGCCCTTGTAGCTATATTCTCTATACTGAATATTTGTTCATCATAAGAAGGCCTGTGCGTCCTTATGGTTGGTGGCGCAGAAGAATTAGCATCAAAAGAATCAAGATATTCTTCTCCACCATTAACGTTATCTTTTGTTTCTTTAACAATATTTGGGTCTGCAGAATCTATGGTTTCTTCGAGTACTGGGTTTTCCAAAAGTTCTTTGTTTATTGTTTCTTGCAACTCCATCCTTGAAAGTTGCAACAACTTTATAGCCTGTTGAAGCTGTGGAGTCATCACAAGCTGTTGCGAAAGTTTTACATTAAGTTTTAGATCCCCCATCCCCTCTTAAGAACTCCTTTTGTTACAATTTAAATCCTTCTCCTAAATACGCTTGTTTTGCGACCTTGTTGTTGACTATCTCATCAGGGGTCCCTTCTACTCTAATAACACCCTCACTAAGTATATAGCCTCTATCACAAATACCAAGCGTTTCCCTTACATTGTGGTCCGTTATTATAACGCCAATGCCAAGTTTCTTTAACTCCTTTATTATACCCTGTATATCTACAACTGCCAATGGGTCTATTCCGCTAAAAGGTTCGTCCAAAAGTATGAATTTTGGACTAGTAGCAAGGGCTCTGGCTATTTCAACCCTTCTTCTTTCACCACCAGACAAAGTAAAAGCCTTAGATCCACTAAGATGAGCTATCCCAAGTTGTTCCATTAGTGAAAAGGCCTTATCTTTGCGTTCTCTATAGTTCAAAGGCATGTTCTCTAGAACTACAAGAATATTTTCTTCTACTGTGAGTTTTCTAAAAACGCTGGCTTCTTGAGGTAGATAACTTATACCAACTCTAGCCCTTTTATACATGGGCATTTTAGATATATCTAAGTCATCAAGTAGTATTTGTCCTCCGTCATTCTTTATAAGACCTATTATCATATAAAAGCTGGTCGTTTTTCCTGCTCCATTAGGCCCCAGCAATCCAATTATCTCTCCAGATCTTATATTAAAACTAACTGAATTCACAACAGTACGTCTTCCAAAACGTTTAACAAGATCTGCTGCTCTTAAAACACTGCTCATTTTTTCTTCCTCACGGTCTGTTCGCTGACCTCTGCTTTTACTTTTTCTACATATACCTCATCGCTATCTGCAAAGAAAACTATTTTTTGTCCAACAATTATATCCTTATCAACATGGAATTCAGGCTTGCCAGTCAATTCTACCTGACTTGATCGATCTTTCATTACTGCCCTATCACAAAGAGCATATTTTTTGTCTCCAGCCTGTATCCTTACATTGCCAAGTACTTCTATGTCCTTTATTTCTCCAGTAGATACATACTTAACAACAAGTTTATCTCCTTTTATATCAAGGTTATCTTTTTTTGCCACCATGTCTTTTTCAAATACTACTACGTCTTTGTTAGTGTTAAATGAAGCATGCTGACTACTTATCATAAGGTTCTTACCAAATTTTGTGCTTATTTTTTTTACGATGCTAAAATCACCAGAACCAAGATCTCCGTTTATACCTATTCCCTCTATAGAGAGTTGTTCACCAGAAGGTGTTTTACCAGAGATAGAAACAATATCTGAAGAGTTAATTTTTTTTGTTTTTGCAAAATACTCAAGTTTATCTGTAAGCACCTTATAACCATGTGAAGTTGATACTGACACATTTTTTTCCAACACCACTTTGTCGTTTTTAATTTGATATGATCCTAGTTCAGAACTTATATTATAAACATCTTTACCTTCCAGATCAGCATTAACTATTGCTCTTACATCAATAAAAAGTAGTTTCTCTGAACTTTTAAACATTTGTGCCTTTTTAGCAAACAACACCCAAGAACTTTTGGGTCCATCAGTCTCTTCTAATTTAAAACTGTTTATTTCCATTGTTGGTATTTCATCCACTGGCATACTTGCCAATGAAGGATCTGAATATGAAAGTTTTTTCTTTATTTTAACGTAAGAAAAAATAAGCAAAGAACTAATTATTAAAAGAACAGGAACTATTATTAATACCCTTCTTCCCATTATATGATCTTTGCACCAAGTATATTATGTATGTGTAACAGACCTACAGCCTTTATCTTGCCTGTTTTTTTATGAGCTTCAACATCAGCCACGAAGATGTGAGTTATTTTGTGACTTTCCATCATATTAAGAGCATCAACTGCAAGTTCTTCTGGGTCTATTATCTTTGGCGTATGGCCCATCGCCATTTTCACATTATCCTCTAAGAAAGTCTTTGATCTTTCCATATGACGTCTTAAATCTCCATCAGTAACAGAACCAATTAAACAACCCTCTTTATCTACAACACCTGTTATGCCAAGGCTCTTTGAGCTCATTTCAAGTATTGTTTTTCTCATGTCTGCATTTTCGTCTACCAATGGAATATTAGGAGCAACATGCATTATGTCTTTTACTCTTATAAGAAGTCTCCTGCCCAAAGTTCCACCGGGATGTAATTTTGCAAAATCCTCTGAGTTAAAACCCTTCTTTATCAATAGTGTAACAGCGAGAGCGTCTCCTAGTGCCATCATGGCAGTCGTAGATGCTGTTGGAACTATATCCATAGGACAAGCTTCTCTTTCTATAGGCACCACCATTACGTGATCACTTCTCTTGGAAAGAGTGCTATCTTTTTTTCCTGTTATAGCGACTAATTTAACTCCTATCCTCTTAAGAAAAGGAATTATCTCTACCAATTCATCTGTCTCACCAGAATTAGAAAGCAAAATACCTACGTCATCTTTTGAAATTATTCCAGCATCTCCATGAAAACATTCTGTAGGGTGAACAAAAAGTGCAGGAGTACCAGTGCTAGACAGTGTTGCCGCTATCTTTCTTGCTATAAGCCCAGATTTACCAACACCACTCAAAAAGACCCTGCCCTTTGAATTAGCAATAAGTTCTACAACATCGCTAATCTCACTACCTATATGCTCTTTTAAGTTTTTTATTGCTTCTGCCTCTATCTCTAAAACTTTTTTTGCCTGTCCTACAATATCCATGCTGTACATATTTTTTCAAACACCTCTCTTTTTTCTTAAAGCTGTCTTTACGACCCTTGATAAAGTATCAAGGTCTAAAGAATTATCACCGTCGCACAAAGCTTTGGCTGGTTCTGGGTGTACTTCCATGAACAAGCCACTTGCACCAAACTCAAGACTTGCATATGCATATGGTTCTATGAATTCTTTTGCTCCACCAGAACTATTACCCTTGCCCCCGGGTTTTTGAACACTATGAGTAGCGTCGAATATCACAGGAACACCAAGTTCTTTCATTTTTTGTATATTCCTAAAATCAACTACAAGGTCACCATAACCAAAAAAATTGCCTCTTTCTGTAAGAAAAACTTTTTTATTACCGGTGGAATAAACTTTTTCTAAAGAACCTTTCATTTGTTCTGCAGACATGAACTGGCCTTTTTTTATGTTTACGATCTTATTGGTATGCCCCGCGGCAACAAGAACATCTGTTTGCCTGCATAAAAAAGCTGGTATCTGTATTACGTCGGCAAAAGTTACCATTTTAGCTTGTATTGGCTCATGTATATCTGTCAAGATCGGTAGCTGATATTCTTCTTTTATTTGTTCTAATATTTTTGCAGATTCTTCAAGGCCAAGTCCTCTATAAGAAGTTACAGATTGCCTGTTAGCTTTATCAAATGACGCCTTATAAATGAACAAAACCCCAAGTTCATCCCTTAATGCTGTTATACGTTTTGCTATCTTGATCGCATTCTCTTTAGTGTCTAGTACACAAGGACCAACTATAAAGAACAAAGGTGAGTCCATCATTCCTTTGTAGAGTTCTTTCATTTCTTTTTACCTTCTCTGTTCTTTACCGAGCTAGATATGAAAGCACTGAATAAAGGATGTGCGTCAAACGGTTTGGACTTGAATTCTGGATGGAACTGACACGCCACGAACCAAGGATGATCAACAAGCTCTATCATCTCTACAAGATCGGCCTTTGGATATCTTCCAGATACTACAAGACCATGTTTTACTAGTTTGTCTATGTACTCATTATTGAATTCATATCTATGACGATGTCTTTCTGATATTTCACTCTTACCATAAGCTTCATGGGCCTTAGTGCCTTTGGTCAATGAACAAGGATAGGCTCCCAGCCTCATTGTTCCACCCATATCTGCAATGTTCTTTTGTTCTTCCATCATAGAAATAACAGGACTGCAATCACACAATTTAGCAAACTCTTCGCTGTTAGCATTTTTTAATCCTGCAACGTTCCTTGCAAATTCAACTACAGCAAGTTGCATCCCTAAACAAATACCAAAATATGGTATTTTATTTTCTCTTGCATATTTTACTGCCAGAATTTTTCCTTCAACACCTCTGTTGCCAAAACCACCGGGGACCAATATGCCATCTGCATCCTTAAGATATTTTTCTGCTCCTTCTTTCTCTAATTTTTCTGAATCTACATACAACACCTTAACTTTAACATCATTTTTTATGCCACCATGGCACAACGCTTCTGAAAGTGATTTATAAGATTCAACAAGATCTACATATTTACCGACTACAGCAATACTAACTTCACCAGAAGGATGCCATATTCTTTTTGTTACGTCTTCCCACTGTGACATATTAGGGGATGCAGACCAAATATTAAGTATCTCCATTATCTTGTCTACTACGCCCTGTTTATGAAAATTCATTGGTACTGCATATATTGTATCTTCATCCTTTGCTACAAAGACGTTCTCTTTTGGTAGGTTACAGAACAAACCTATCTTGCTCTTAACATCATCGCCAAAATCCATTTCGCTCCTACACAAAAGGATGTCGGGCTGTATACCTATGCTTCTTAATTCCTTAACGCTGTGTTGTGTTGGTTTTGTCTTTATCTCTTTAGCAGCTTTTATGAATGGCACTAAGGTTAGATGTACATAACAAACATTTTCTGCGCCCATATCATAACGCATTTGTCTTATAGCCTCTAAGAAAGGCAAAGATTCTATGTCACCAACTGTTCCACCAATCTCAACTAAAAGAACATCAACGTCTTTTCCGTTCTCTATCATCTTTTCTTTTATTTCATTCGTTATATGAGGAATAACCTGAACTGTTTTTCCAAGATACTCGCCCTTTCTTTCTTTACTGATAACGGAATAATATATTTGACCCGTAGTATAGTTGTTGCTCCTTAAAAGGTTTACATGTGTAAATCTCTCATAATGTCCAAGATCGAGATCTGTTTCTGCACCATCATCCGTTACAAATACTTCTCCATGTTGAAAAGGGCTCATAGTACCCGGATCCACATTAATATATGGATCGAATTTCATTATGTTTATCTTAAGGCCTCTGGCTTCAAGTAGGCTTGCTATTGATGATGCCGCAAGTCCCTTGCCTAAAGAAGAAACTACCCCTCCAGTCACAAAGATGTATTTTGTATGCTTTTTACCATTAGGTTTCATAATGTTACCCCTGACATTGTTGTTATGACTTAAATATACTAAAAAGAGGATATAGAACACCCCATTTTTAACGAGTTTTTATTTAATTTTATTTAAATTCAAGTTTTTTATTGACATACCGAGTTGTGCTTGCTATAATGTATACATGTCGCTTGTGACGTTTCTTGATTTGGGGAGCATATAGAGGGGAGGGGCCATGAAAGTTCATTCACTAAAAATAGGTTTTCTCTTGATTTTCAGCGCCGTATTGGCGTCTTGTGCCGCAAAAGATAAAGCAGGAACAACAGATGAAGGGATTACATCTAATTCTATGGTCCAATCTGCTCTTAGCGACGTAGCAAGAATGGAAAGCACTGCTGATAATATTATAACGGATGCAACTCCATTAATACCACTTGCAGAACCAAAAGCTGATTGTGATGGTGAAGAATGCACAAGCATAGCAAACTCATGTTCTATTTTTAACCGTGCTTCTGCGGCAATTTCATCCTTCCTATTAAAGAAAGATTCTTACCAAGAATTACTCGGCGTAGATACACTACTTCCTTTAGCCAATAAATTAGATCAAATATCAAATTTCGCTTTTGATGATGGAAAAACTATTGGAGAAATAATGGGGGACCCTTCAAGTGAGGCCCTAGTAAATAGCATTTGCTCACTAGATGCATATGCAAGTATTGGTGATGTATTAAATAGAATGAGCGATGTAGAAGACACTGTTTCTTCTTTTGCCGCTCAACTTGCTGATATAATAAGTATGGGTGGAATAGAAGGTCCTCAAGGGCCTACTGGACCTGCTGGACCTCAAGGACCTGCTGGACCTGTTGGCGCTACTGGAGAGGCTGGACCTGCTGGACCTCAAGGGCCTACTGGACCTGCTGGTGCTACTGGACCTAGAGGATTGACCGGTGCTACTGGTGCTACTGGCGCTACTGGCGCTACCGGCGCTACTGGACCTGCTGGACCTGCTGGACCCGCTGGACCTGCTGGACCTGCTGGACCTACTGGTGCTACTGGAGCCAATGGATTTAACAGCCTCATAAATTTAAGCCCTGAACTACCGGGAGCATCTTGTACTTACGGTGGTGTAAAAATACAAAGTGGTCTTGATCTAAACGAGAATAGCGTTCTTGATGCAGGAGAAGTTAATCAAACAGCATATGTATGTAATGGTGCTTGATATTACTTTCTTAACACAAGATCTACGTCAAAATCTTTAAACGCTTTCATTACTCTATCTATAGACGATTGATCTGGTACTTTTACCCAATTTTCTGTTGGTTTTCTATCTAAGGTGTTAACCTGCACTTTTTCTGGTCGTAATTTTTTTAAGTACAAAGCAATTGCATCTAATTCTTCTTCAGTATCGTTGATTCCGGGACATATAAAGACCTCTACCCAAAATTTTCCCTTATATTCATCCCTGAATTTTAATAAAGAAGCTAATATATCTTTTAGATTAAGATCTGCATGAGGACGATTTATTTTTGAAAAACCAGCTTTAAGAACACTATCTACAGATGGCAATATAAGATCAGCTTCTAAAAAAGCATCAAAAACATCCTTGTCCGTAAATAAAGTTGCATTAGTTATAACGGCTAATTTTTTGTTTGGGTGTTCTTTTTTTATACCTTTAACAAGCTTTTTTATATCCTTAAAAAGAGCAGGCTCACCTGTTCCAGAAAAAGTAATATAATCTATATGACCAACAGCGTTTATTTTCTTTCTCAATTCTTCAAGCACACGTTCTGTAGTATAAAAAGCTTCTCTTTTATTGCTTAGCTTGGTGGTCTTACCACATTCACAATACACACAATCCAGATTACAGGTCTTGTTGGGAGTAAGATTAATACCCAAGGAACGCCCTAATCTTCTTGAGTTTATAGGCCCAAATATTAAATCATACATAACAAACTCCTTTATATATCAAGGAAAAACAAACAAGATATCCGTTGACAACTAGCTTAAATTCTTGTATAAATACGTGTAAAGTCAAGAAAAATAAAAATGCCACTAACCTTACCGCTCGGGTGGGGTGTCTAAGTTATCGGGGGCATGAGGAGAGTTATGATGTCTGCTGTGCAAAGAGACCCAAAACTCATTGATCTTGAGCTTGTCAAACAAGTTAAGGCCGGTAACAAAACAGCTTTTAACATTCTGGTAAGAACTCACCAAAGGGGCGTTTACGCAATAGTGTTCAGTATGTTAAAAGATCATTTTTCAACGGACGACGTAGTACAAGAAGCTTTTGTAAAGGCTTACAGGCACATCATGAGCTTTGAAGGAAGATCGAGTTTTAAAAGTTGGCTCTACAGCATAGCTATCAACACGGCAAAGAATGCTCTAAGAACGGCCTCTGTAAGACAAACCGTCGACTATGAAGACAATGTCTTCCAGATCCCAGTTAGAGCAACTGATTCCGTAGAAGAACAGCAATTGCAGACCGTACTCGCCAAAGAAATAGAAAAGCTCCCAGATAAACAAAAACTTGCGTTAACCTTGAGGATCTTTGATGATCTTTCTTTTGAAGAGATCGCAGAAGTTATGGAGTGTCCGTACAACACCGCAAAAGCAAATTTCAGACACGCCATAAACAACCTCAGGAAGCACGCAAAGATCTTAGACGCTGTCTAAGTACCCGGGGGAAATAATGTGGAGTAAAGAAGCCTTAAAACTTAAAAAGTTGCTACAGCAACTAAAAACATTAAAAAGAGTGCCGAAAGAAGCCGATGATGCTTATTTTAGTTCACTCCAAGATAAGATAATGGAAAAAATAACACCTACAACGATCGAGTGTGAAGAGGTACAAGAAAACCTTGTAGACCTAATAGAAAGTAATATCGATAAAGAAAAAATGGAGCTCATAAACAAGCATTTGGAGAATTGCGCGAATTGTTCAAAAGACCTGCTTCTTACAAAATCTATACTTGATAATGAAGAACACATAAAAGCAACCGCTCCAAACAATCCTTATTTTGAAGCATTACCGGGCAAGATAGAACAACGTCTTTTTGAAGAAGGAGTACAAACACCTTGCGAAAGAACAAGACTCTACATTGCAGACAAGATATTCGACGAAGCACTACCCGATGACATACAGAATCACCTTTCAGAATGTGAAGAATGTGCAAGAGAAGTTGTTACAGTAGAAAAAATGTTATCAAGCTTAAAGATGTTATATATACCAACACCAAGCCAAAAGTATTTTGAAGAAATGTTAGAGAATATCGACAGAAAAATAGAAGTACTGCCATCTCATAGAATAGTACCTGAGTATCAAAAGATAAGTTTAAGATACCTTACAGACATCTTTGAAACATTCAAAACAGCCATCATGCACCCATATGTGGCAGTAGCACTTTCAGCAACGGTAACACTAGTTGTAGTTGGTGGAAGATTCTTTTCTAGTCCCGAGAGCATAGAAGAAAAACAGATAAATCTTTCTGATGTTATAAGCAGCACAAGACCACTAAACAGCGACATAGATCAAACTGGAAGCAGTATAAATGTATATTCAACAGCATATAAAGATAATATTTCACATCCAGTAGAAGACGAAAAACTACAGATCAACACTACTGGAACTGCAAAAAAAGATGACAAGAATAAAAAGTTAAATTGATAGATTCAAACTCTTGTTCTTATCTTCATTAATAAGTTTATTTATAAATTCATCTACACCCATAGCTTTTTGTTCTTGGGTCTCTCTATTCCTTACGGTAACGGTTTTGTTCTGAACTTCTTCGTCCCCTGCAACTATGAGATATGGAACTCTTTCCATTCTGCCGTCACGTATTTTTTTGCCAACAGATTCACTGCGTATGTCTTTTTCAACTCTTATCCCTAAGTTGCGGAAAGTTTTTTCCAATTCCTCTACATAAGGTATGTGTCTATCTGCAACAGAGACAAGCCTTACTTGAACAGGAGCAAGCCAAGTCGGGAATGCACCGGCGTAATGTTCCACCAATACGCCAAAAAACCTTTCTATAGAACCAAGTAAAGCCCTGTGTACCATGAATGGCCTTTTTTCTGTACCGTCGCTATCTGTATAGGTCATGTCAAATCTTTCAGACAAGTTAAAATCAAACTGTATCGTAGTCATTTGCCATTCTCTTCCTATGGCGTCTTTAACCTTTAGATCTATCTTTGGTCCATAAAAAGCTCCACCGCCCTCGTCCATCTCAAAATTTAAACCTTCTTTCTTTATAGCTTCTTGAATAGCACCTATTGCTTTATCCCAATCTTTTTGATCACCAACACTATCTTTAGGCTTTGTGGCAACATAAGCTTTTATGTCGGTAAAGCCCAAGGTTTTCCACATCTTCATAGAAAATCTTAGTGTTTCTATCATTTCATCTGTTATCTGTTCTTGGGTACAAATAATATGTGCGTCGTCCTGAGTAAAACCTCTAACTCTTAAAAGGCCATGAAGCACTCCTGACTTTTCATATCTATAAACAGTGCCAAGCTCAGCCCAGCGAAGAGGAAGATCTCTGTAAGAATGTTTCTTTGCTTTATATATCATAATGTGGAAAGGACAATTCATTGGCTTAACATAATAATTTTGATCGTCTATGTTCATTGGCGCATACATGTTCTCTGCGTAAAAACCAAGGTGTCCAGATGTTTCCCAAAGTTGAGAACGACCAATATGTGGTGTACCAACTAGTTCGTAGCCGTTCTTATAATGTTCATCTTTCCAAAAACTTTCTATTATGTGACGTATCCTTGCTCCCTTTGGATGCCAAAGTATTAAGCCAGGACCTATTTCTTCTGCAACAGAGAACAGTCCCAATTCTGTGCCCAATTTTCTGTGATCACGCTTTAATGCTTCCTCTCTTCTGTGTATAAAATCTGCCAATTCCTCTTTTGTGCTAAAAGCAAGTACGTATATTCTGGTGAGCATAGGGTTCTTTTCATCACCCCTCCAATATGCTCCCGCCATCTTATCTATTTTAAAAGTATCAGTACTTATTTGACTGGTGTTCTGCACGTGTGGCCCTCTACAAAGGTCCACAAAATTACCAGTCTTGTAAAAACTTACTTTTGTAACTCCTTCTTTCTTTAAATCCTCTATAAGTTCTACTTTGAATTCATTATTTTCTTTTTTGTAATAAGCAATAGCTTCATCAGCGTCCATCTCGTACTGCTCAAAATCAAGCTTTCTGCTTATGAGCTTTTTCATTTTCTTCTCTATTTCCTTAAGCTCAGCTTCTGTTGGTTCTGAGGCGAATTTAAAATCATAGTACAAACCTGTATCTATTGCAGGTCCTATACCAAGCTTAGTATCTGGCTTTAATTCCAATACTGCTGAGGCCAACACATGTGAAAGTGAATGTCTTATTACGTCTATATCCATTAAAAAAACTCCTTAAGTATCGTGCCCCCATAATAAACCAAAGCCAACGTCTGTCAAGGATGAGGGTCTTATAATTGACATATAATATTTATATGGGTTTAATAGGCTTATGTCTGTAGATAAACACATACTAGTAATAGCGCCACATCCCGACGATGACGTTATAGGCATGGGTGGTACTATCGCCGTAAAAGCAAAAGAAGGTTACAAGTTCACAATAGTCTATATAACCAATGGTGGCGGAAGCTCAAGATCTGCTGAATATAAGGACATATCAAAACAAGAACTCATAGAGTTAAGAAAAAAAGAGGCAGAACAAAGTATTATCCCTTTGGTGAAAGACCCAAAAGATTTTACACAGGTCTTTCTTGGATTTGAAAGTTCTACACTGTTCGAAAAACCAGAACTATATACTGGTGAGTTAGGAAAAATACTCAGTAAACAAAAATTCACAGAAGTTTATATTCCCTATCCAGAAGATAGACACGCAACACACAGGGTATGCGCTGCATTAAGTTTAGAGGTGCTAAGGGCTCAAAAAGAACATATGGATATTTATGCATATGAAACATGGGATCCTATACCTGTTGTTGGCAACACTGTTTTTGTGGATATATCCAAACACTATAAACAAAAACTTTCTGCGGTGAGCTGCCACAAGAGTCAATGTTCTATCACACCCTTCGATGAGGGGATAATAGCAAAAAATAGATATAATGCCGTTTTTAAAGACATAAATAGCCAGAACAAGATGGAATATGCAGAAATCTTCCTAAAGCTTTAATGTACATTCTTTATACATTCTTTTGACAAAACTTTATACACTGTTTAAAATCAGTACTATTACTGTAAGAAGCTTATACAAGAGGGGGCTAAAATGCTTAATTGGTCAGATTTTGACAATCTAAGAGTCGTTAAAAGACTAAAATCCATAACAAGCGCGTGGTGGAACGCAGAAATAATATTCAGCGATGATAAGGGTGTCATAAGGAATATAGATCGTGAAAAACCTCCAGTATTCACCAACAAGCTCTTTAACATGATCATAAAAAGCCCAAGAGGTTTAGACATAATAGAAGAATTCTGTAGAAAAAACATCGCAGGTGGAAAAATAAACAAGACCACATTCAAGGACTGGGAAGAAACAGGTCTTCCAATGTTGATGGTCCCAATATATCTAGACGATAATTTTTCTGGAGCTGTTATAGCAACAGCTTTTTTTGCAGATAACGGTAAAGAAAAAGGAAATGAAAAACTGTATAAAACAATGCGCGACCTTGGATACACGTCAAAAGACATAGAAGCTGCTTTAGCAGAGTGTTTGCCTATCGCTAAAGAACAATTAAACCATTTTAAAGAACTAGTTGAACTTATAGCCAGCGAAATAGAAACACTACACGAAGAAATAACGATGAGGGAGAACAAGATCTCACAACTCAACAAAGAGCTTGGTACTCGTTATCGTTACGACAACATGATCGGTAAGAGTTCTGTAATGCAGGATCTATATAATCTATTAGACAAGATCAAACACAGTTCAAGCACCGTCTTAATACAAGGCGAGAACGGAACAGGAAAAGAACTTATAGCTAAGGCTATACATTATAATTCTCCAAGAAAAGACAGAATCTTTGTCGTACAGAACTGTTCTGCTTTCAACGAGAACCTTCTTGAATCTGAATTATTTGGTCACGTAAAAGGTTCTTTTACCGGTGCAGTAAAAGATAAAAAAGGATTATTTGAAATAGCTAATGGCGGAACATTCTTCTTGGACGAAATAGGAGACATGTCCCTTTCTATGCAAGTTAAGATATTAAGAGTGCTTCAAGAAGGAACTTTTACTCCAGTAGGAGCTACTGAACCAAAAAAAGTTGATGTAAGGATAATCGCCGCAACAAACAAGAACATAAAAGAAATGATAGCCAAAGGAGATTTCAGGGAAGACCTTTATTACAGAATAAATGTAATAAACATAACTGTTCCTCCTCTAAGAGATAGAACAGAAGACATCCCTATACTCGTAGAATATTTCATAGATAAAAATCAAAAAGAAACTGGATTACAGAAAAAGAAAATATCAAAAGGTGTTCTGGCAAAATTAATGGAATACAACTGGCCTGGGAACATAAGAGAATTAGAGAACGAAATAGAAAGGATGATAGTTCTTGCAGGTGATGATCCAATATTAGAAGAGAGCTTGTTGTCATCAAGAATGGCACAAGTACAACAGGTACTCACAGTTTCACAATCTGGCTCTGGGCAAAAGACCACCATAAAATATACAGGAACCCTAAAAGATGCCATTGAAGCACTTGAAAGGGATCTTATCTCAGAAGGTTTAAAGTCTAACGGCTGGAATAAATCTAAACTCGCAAAAGAACTTGGAATAAGCAGAGCAAGCCTAATATCAAAAGTAGAACGCTACGGACTTGATAAGAGAAGAACAGCAAGGGTATAAAATATCAATTTTGTTCCTTTAGCTGATAATATTTTATTTTTGCCATTAATGTACTACGACAAATACTAAGTTCTCTTGCTGTATCTGGTATGTTCCAAGAATTCCTTAACAGACTATCAAGTATGAATGTTCTTTCCTCATTTTCCAGAGGATAAATAAGGTATGGGTTCTTTATCACATGTGGTTTAAGCTTTTTTGCTTTATCTAAACAAAAATATTCTTTCTTGATCAGTCGTTCTTTGGCTCCTATTATTTTAGCTCTTTCAACTACATTCCTAAACTCCCTTAGGTTACCCGGCCAATCATATAAAGATAAAAGGTCTGCCAAACCTTCTTCTTTGGAATATTCATCAGCAAGGTAAAAATCTAAAAGATTTGATAGTTCATTCTTCATCTGTTTTAGTTCTGGCAAATATAAACAAGTTCCTTCAAGTCTATAATACAGGTCTTTTCTTATAAGCCCACCATACAAAAGTTCTTTAGGGGACATAGAAGCAGAAGCTATAACCCTTGCCTTGTGTTTTCTAGACACATCTGAACCAGATGCTTTTACTTCTAAAAGTTCTATAACTCTTAAAAGCATCGGTTGGATATTTATTGGTAGGTCCTCTATGTTATCTAAAAATATGGTTCCCTTACCAGCACTATAAAAAGCACCCTTACTAGATGTATTCCCATTAGTAAAAGCACCCCTAACATTACCAAACAATTCTTTTTCTGCAGTTAACGCATCCAGCGACGCACAATTAAGAGCCACAAATGGATGGTGCCTGTTAGCACTATTATAATGAATGTTCCTTGCCAAGACCTCTTTGCCTGTGCCAGTATCACCTATTATCAATATAGGGGCTGAAGTCCTTGAACATTTTAATGCTTCTTTTAGAGCAACAGAAAAATATCCAGAAAAACTAAAATCTAGATTAGATGGAATATTATCGACGAACAATTCATACCCCATAAAACTAAAAAAGGCAGAATTAGTTAGTTCAAGATAAGAGCGTCTTGATCCACAAAATATTATAGGCCATTTAAGAGGGTCTTCTGTAGATATCCTTATTAGTCCATCTTTATTAATATTAATGGTTATATTGGGTTCAGTCGTTTTTTTGTCTATTTCAACGGTCCTTACTTCTTCATCTAAAAAGATCAATTTTTGGTCTCGGAATAAATAAAATCTTTTTTTCTTGTTCATCAACCATAGATCAATAAAAGGTGGGATCCTCATGTTTTTCCTCCAATACAGATACATCAAAGGGTAATACAGCAAAATCCATGCCGCCCCTTAAAGCCTTGTAACAAAACGTTTTTATGTTCTTGATTTGGATATAATATGTAGTATTTTCGTCACTAGGACTAGTATGAATCAGGAGGAAAAGAATGAACAACAGTATTGCAAAAACGCCAACACCAAAGAATGAACCTGTGCTTAATTACACCAAGAACAGCCCAGAAAGAAAAGCCATCAACGACGAGATAAAAAGACAAATTAACCTGAACATAGATATACCTTTGATAATAGGAGGAAAAGAAGTCCGAACCAACGTAACAGAACAAATACGTTGCCCACACGATCATTCAAAAATACTTGGAACATATCATAAGGCCGGTAAAAAAGAGGCTGAAATGGCAATAGATTCAGCTTTAGAGGCAAGAAAGACTTGGTCAAAAATGCCTTGGACAGAAAGAGCTAGTATCTTTTTAAAGGCTTCGGAACTTTTAGCAGGTCCACATAGAAGTGTGCTTAATGTTGCAACTATGCTTGGACAATCAAAAACAGTTCATCAAGCAGAAATAGATGCCGCTTGTGAATTAATAGATTTTTGGAGATTCAACTCACGTTATATGGAGAACATATATACAGAACAGCCAGAAAGTTCTGCTGGAACATGGAATAGATTAGAACACAGAGCTCTAGAAGGTTTTATTTTTGCAATAACACCTTTCAATTTCACCTCTATTGGTGGAAACCTTCCTACAGCACCGGCAATGATGGGTAATGCAGTTATATGGAAACCTGCCAGCACAGGTGTACTTAGTGCATATTATATAATGAAAATATTAGAAGAGGCTGGACTTCCAAAAGGAGTAATAAATTTCTTGCCTGGTAAGGGATCAGAAATAGGTGAGGCAGTTTTTTCTAGCAGTGAATTAGCAGGCATACACTTTACAGGCTCCACATCTGTATTTAAATCAATGTGGAAAACTATTGGGGATAACATAGGTAAATACAAATACTACCCAAGAATAGTTGGTGAAACAGGCGGAAAAGATTTTGTGTTCGTACATAAAGATGCAGATATCAAAGAAGTGGTAACAGCACTAGTTAGAGGGGCTTTTGAGTATCAAGGACAAAAATGTTCAGCGGCAAGTAGAGCCTACATACCAAAATCCATGTGGTTAGAACTTAAAAAACAGTTATGTTCAGAAGTGGCTAAAATAAAAGTTGGGGATGTAACAGATTACAGTAACTTTATGGGAGCTGTAATAGATAAGAATTCCTTTAATTCAATAAAGTCATATATAGATTTTGCAAAAGAATCCAACGATGCAGAAATAATATGTGGTGGAGAATACGACGATTCAAAAGGTTATTTCATTCAACCAACAGTAATACTAACTTCAAATCCTAAGTTCAAGACAATGGAAGAAGAAATTTTTGGTCCTGTGCTTACAATATATGTTTATGCCGACGAAGAATTAGATAAGACACTTGATCTTTTAGATTCAACAAGTTCATACGCATTAACAGGAGCTATATTCGCTAAAGACAGGAACATAATAAATTATTTAAGCAATAAGTTAGAAAATTGCGCTGGTAACTTCTATATAAATGATAAACCAACAGGCGCTGTAGTTGGACAACAACCATTTGGTGGAGCAAGAGCTAGTGGCACCAACGATAAAGCAGGAAGTTATCTTAACCTAATCAGATGGGTAAGCCCAAGGGCAATAAAAGAGACTTTCGTACCAGCAAAAGATTTCACATATCCTTTTATGGATTAGTCCTGATCTTCAGGATTTATAGCTAGGGTCTTTCCGTGTTTTCTGACCCATGCTGGAGTGTCATCGTCTGCATCTGCCGGTAACGTTTCGAATAAATTAGCCGTAGATGTATCTACACTTGTATTATGTGTTTTTGTTCTTAATAAAGATTTACCGGGCTGCACTTCTGGTTTTGTTATCTTTTGAGCTTGAGGCTGATCTATGGTCTCCCCACTTATACCAGTAGCAACTATTGTTAAACGTATCTCGTTCCCTATTTCATCGTCTATAACCCAACCAAACATGACATTGGCATTTTCGCCAGCGGCAGATTTAACAAATTCAGCCGTACTTATTATTTCATCCAACGGAACTTTTGAGCCAGAGGTTATGTTAAGTATAAGTCCAGAGGCTCCATTGATATTCATGCTTCCAAGTAAGTGAGAGCTCATCGCTGAGTTGGCTGCTTTTTTAGCCATGTTGTCTCCAGAACCACTACCTATTCCAACCATAGCAACGCCTCTGCTGTTCTTCATGGTGGCTTTTATATCTGCAAAATCAAGATTTATATAACCAGTCTTATTAACAAGATCAGATATCCCTCTAACAGATTGCAAAAGGACTTCGTCGACCATTTTAAAACACTCAGGACCAGAGATGTCTTTTGACATTATATTTTTTAATCTCTCGTTAGGTATCGTTATCAATGTATCAACATATTTCCTTATATCTTCTAAACCTTCTTCTGCTTTTTGCTTTCTTTTCAACCCTTCAAACAAAAATGGTTTAGTAACAACAGCAATAGTAAGAATGCCAGCATCTCTTGCTATTTTTGCAATTATAGGAGCTGCACCTGTACCGGTACCACCACCCATTCCTGCTGTTATAAAGACCATGTCTGCGCCTTTTATATAGCCTTTTATTGCGTCTTCATCCTCTAAAGCAGCAACTTTGCCTACTTCTGGATCTCCTCCAGCACCAAGACCTTTTGTTGTTACTCTACCTAGCTGCACTTTTGCAGGAGCAAGACTCCTGTTAAGATCTTGTTTGTCTGTATTGGCAACTATAAAATCTACACCTGTAAAGTTAGACTTCATCATCGTGTTAACAGCGTTACCACCACCGCCGCCAACACCTATTATCTTTATTCTAGCACCAAAAGCCTGATCCTCTTCAAGATAGAAAGAGGAATCATTTAAATTAGAAGTAGTCATCACAAATCACCTTTATTGCTGTTTTTGCTTTGCTCACCAATCCTTTTCCTTTTACTGGAACATAACCTCTACTTGTAACCTTTTGGTATCTAAGACCATACAGAACGAGTCCCAGCGCCGTTGAATAAACAGGACTAGATACTATTTTCGTTAAACCAGTAAAGTTCTTTGGGACACCAATCCTAACAGGAGCTTCAAAATACATTTCTGCAAGTTCTTTTAGGCCTCTAAGTAAAGAAGATCCACCAGTAAGAACTATCCCACAAGAAACATCCCTTAACTTACCGCTCTTTTTCATTTCTATAGCTATACTCTCAAATATCTGTTCTACTCGTGCCTGTATTATTTCTGACAAAAGGTTGCTTGCTACTTGCTGGTTGTTCTTTGTTCCACCAACAGTACTTATGGTTATATATTCTTCTCGCTCCGCCAGCCTTGATATTGCATGGCCATATTTTTTCTTTAATTGTTCAGCGTCTGGACTAAGTATTCTTAATAAAGATGAAATATCTGAAGTTATTTTGTTGCCTGCCAACGGAATAACGCTGGAGTGAACAAGACTGTTTTCATGGAAGATGGTCATATCAGTAGTACCACCACCAATGTCGACCATAACAACACCAACCTGTTTTTCCTCTTCAGTAAGAACAGCATATCCAGAAGCCAAAGGTTCTAATACTGGGTCTCCAATTAATTCAAGTCCTGCTTTATTAATACATCTCTTAATATCTTCAAGTGTACTAGCACTAGCAGTGACAATATGAACTTTAGGTTCAAGCCTAACACCAGATTTACCCAAAGGACTTCTTATACCTCTTTGCTGATCTATCACGAACTCCTGAGGAATTATGTGTAGTATTTTTCTGCTACTATCTACTTTAACCGAACGTTCTGTGTTCTTTATTGCCTTGTCTATATCGTTCTGGGTTATTGGGCCACCCTTAAGGACCCACATTCCACCGTCGTTAAAACTCTTTATTTGAGAATCTGCTATCCCAGTAAAAACACTTTTTATTTTATAACCAGACATCAGTTCTGCCTGTTGAAGAGCTAACTTAATGGATTCAACCGTTGCATCTATATCTATGATCGTCCCTTTTTTTATACCTGTCGACGGAGCTTCTCCTATGCCTATTATTTCTACACATCCATTCTCTGTTGGTCTTCCAACCAATATACAAACCTTAGTGGTCCCAAGGTCCAGTCCTGCAACAATGTTATTATTAAGTTCCATCAGTTAAAAACACCTGTGGTAAAGCATATAACGTTATTATATATTAATAGCATGGATAATATATACATAAAAGCAAATAAAAAAGGGAAGAAAAAAATTGGTAGATGGATACTTCTTGTCATAGTCCTTGCTCTTTTATTTTTTGGACTATTCAAAGGATGCCAGTACACCATAAGGGGAATAAATAATATTGATTCAATAAAGGTCAAGAAAATCAATGTGAAAGCCCCTTCCATCGTTTCACAAAAAGAGCTAATAGAACTATCTGGCATACGAACAGGACAAGGTATCTTAGAGGTATCAACCTTGTCTGCACAAAAAAAACTAAGCTCACATAAATGGGTAAAAAAAGCAAAAGTAAGACGTTCTTTGCCTTCAACTATCAACATAGATATAACGCCGAAAAAAGTAAAAGCACTAGCTATGATAAACAATGAGCTCTTCTACATAGACGAAGATGGCAAAAAAATAGATAAATTCACTCCCGGTCATTATAACGATGTAATAGTGATAAATTCAAAACAAGAGAATTATCCAAGAGCAATTAATTCTATCTCTGAACTAAAAAAATTAGAGCCAGTATCAGAGTTAGCAATAGAACAAGATGTTCTATCTATATACTCGTCTAAGTTCCATTTCAAAGTAAAAGTTGATATAGACAATATAGACGCTAGTTTATCCAAAGCTTTTATGGTCATAAAGGATCTAGAAGATAGGGGAGAAAAAGCAAGAACTATAGACGCATCATTACCGGGTAATAAAGTAGTCGTAATAGGTAAGTATTAAAAATCCATTTTTCCTTCTTGATAGGAATCTGCAATATATTGGAAGAACCTTTTAATCACATATGCATCAAAAGATGCTGCACGCAACATTATTCTTCCTCTATTAGTAACAATGGTTGCATAAAGATTGAACTTCTCGCCGTCGTTCCATATAACCCATTGCCAAGTACCTAGTTTTGATTTTGCGTAAGCAAACTTATCTTTTATACCATTCTCTTTAAGGAAATGTTCTTCGTGCCATATGAAGTTCTTAACTCTTTCCATTTCTGGATTACCACTAAAATCCTTTTTGAACCTTTGGATAGTTATGTTCGCTTGCACATAACTATTAGAGCCTGTACTTGCCTCTAACGGGTTCATTATCTCTACATAATATACCCTCGGTTCATATACACCAAAATCCTTTACAAGATCTGTGCTGTCTTGTGTTCTCCAATCACCAGCAGGGAACATTAGCGTATCACCAAGAGCTATGGTCCTGTTCACTCCCATCGTATAAGGAGGTAAAACCTCTTCTGCTTTTTCCCAAGGTTTTCCTCCATCTTTCAAGGTGTTCTGTTCGCTTGATGGTATTATCAACCATATGAAAAAAACAAAGGCCAACACAGTAAGGAACAAATAAAGATATTTATTCTTTGAATCCATCCCTTTATTGATTACGTAAACTACTTTTTTAAGTTCGCCTTCAAAATGAACCTTATAAACAGTTACAGCTTTTTCTCCAGAACCACCAAAAGATATTATGTCTCCGTCCTTGAGTGCCTGTCTTTTTATTTTTCTATTATTAAGATACGTTCCATTAGTACTGTTAGTATCTATTATCGTTACTCTAGTACCACTAAAATGTATTTCAGCATGTGAAGTTGATATTCTTTCATTGCTTATCTCTATATCTGAGTTCTTTCTGCCAACACGAGTAGTACCCCTTGGGATGATATAGGTCTTCCCCGGTGATTGTCCTTTTATTTCTTCTAATACAACCTTAAACATATAGATACTCTACACTAAAAAAAGGCCTCAAGCAATAAGCTGAGGCCCTTTTTTATATTAAGTTTTAAAAGCTTATTTACAGAAATCTTTAAGAGCCTGTACTCTATCTAGTTTTTCCCATGTAAAGCCTTCTTCTTCTCTACCAAAATGTCCATACGCAGCTGTTTTACTGTAAGGGACATATTTAAGATTAAGTTCTCTTATTATGTCTGCTGGTTTAATAGGGAAAAGCTCTCTTACAGCATTAACCAACTTTTTATTGTCACATTTTGATGTACCAAAATCTTCTACCATTATCGATAGTGGTTCAGCAACACCTATTGCATAGGCTAGTTCTATCTCGCACCTTTCAGCAAGACCTGCAGCGACTATATTTTTTGCAATGTATCTTGCTGCATATGCGGCAGAACGATCCACTTTTGAAGGATCCTTGCCAGAAAAAGCCCCACCGCCGTGTCTTGAAAAACCACCATATGTATCTACTATTATTTTTCTACCTGTTAAACCACAATCTCCCTGTGGACCTCCTACTACGAATCTTCCAGTAGGATTAACATAATAAGTTGGATTCTTTAACAAATTAACAGGAAGTGTCTTTTTTATTACCTCTTCTACGATCATATCCTGTAGTTTTTTGTGAGTTATTGTTTCTGCATGTTGTGTAGAAACAACTACAGTTGTTATTTCAACAGGCTTGTTGTTCTCATACCTAACTGTCACCTGAGTTTTTCCATCTGGTCTTAATTCCAATATTCTGCCACTCTTTCTTACTTCTGAAAGTTGCTTAGCGAGTAAATGTGAATAATATATAGGTGCTGGCATTAAGACATCTGTATCCTTACAAGCAAAGCCAAACATCATTCCCTGATCTCCTGCGCCTTGTTCTTTGTGCAGGCCATTACCCTCATCAACGCCCATAGCTATATCTGGGGACTGCTTGTCTATACTCGTCATAACTGCACAAGTTTCCCAATCATAACCCATATCTGAATGTGTATAGCCTATTCTCTTTATAGTAGCTCTAACTATTGAAGGCATATCAACATAAGTATTAGTTGTTATTTCTCCAGCTATCACAGCCATACCTGTAGTAACCAAGGTCTCGCATGCTACTCTAGACTCAGGGTCGTCTTTTAACATTGCCTCAAGTATTGAATCAGATATCTGATCAGCTATTTTATCTGGGTGACCTTCTGTAACTGATTCAGACGTAAAAATAAAATCTCCTGTCATATTCCTTTTCCTCCTAAATAATTCAAAACACTTAAATCGCATGGCCTTTTACCTGTCAAGACCTATCTTAATAGTCAACCTTATCACCTTTTATGATCTTTTCTGTATCAAGAGCTATAACAAGCTCCTCGTTTGTCGGTATTATGAATATAGGGACTTTAGAATCTGTAGTAGATATAAGCGCCTCTTTTCTATTAAGCTCAAAGTTCTTTTTCTTGTCCAATTTTATACCCATGAACTCCAATCCATCAGTTGAATATTCTCTAACGAACTCATCATTCTCTCCTATACCACCTGTAAAGACTAAGGCATCAACTCCACCCATCGCCGCTGCATAAGAAGCTATATATTTTTTAAGTCTGTAGCAGTATATATCAAGGGCTAGTTTTGAATCTGCATCTCCTGATGCTATAAGATCATTCAATTCTCTCATATCGCTACACTTACCACTAATACCAAGGATGCCGCTCTTCTTGTTTATAACAGCATTAACGTCCTTGATGGACATCTGTAAGTTCTCCATCATAAAAAGAGGAAGTGCTGGGTCCATATCACCAGATCTTGTTCCCATCACAAGACCTTCTACTGGTGTAAGTCCCATAGATGTATCTACACTAACGCCACCTTTTATAGCGGCAATACTTGCTCCGTTACCAAGATGACAAGTTATTATTTTAAGGTCCTTAATATCCCTGTTCATTTTTTCTGCTGCTAATCTTGATACAAAGCGGTGTGATGTACCATGAAAGCCATATCTTTTTATCATGTGCTTTTTATAATATTCCTGAGGTATAGCGTATAAGAATGCGTGCTTCGGCATTTTTTGATGGAATGCTGTATCAAAAACACCACATTGCGTATGCTCTGGGAATAATTTTCTGCACACTTCTATACCGATGATGTTAGCTGGATTATGTAAAGGTGCTAAAAAGGTATACTTTTTTAAAGAAGCAATTACATCGTTTGTTATCTTAACAGAAGAACAAAATTCTTCTGCTCCATGTACGACTCTGTGCCCAATGCCTTCTATATCGTCTACACTCTTTATAACTCCACATTTTTCATTTTGTAGATGATCGACTATGGTTTGTATTGCCTTTTCGTGATCTACAAAAACAGTTTTTTCTTTGGATATAGCAAAACCTTTATTGTTCTTATAGGTAAAAAGAGCATCTTTTTCCCCTATTCTTTCTGCAATACCCCAAGCGAGTTTTTCTTTTGTCTGGGTCTCTACGAACTGGAACTTTACAGACGAACTCCCACAATTAATTACTAGAACCTTCATGTGCATTCTCCTTCTAATAATGTATTAAAGTTTAATAAGCGTATTAAACAGGTCTTTAGTCCACAAAGAAAGACCCATAAGATATTCTGAATCAGATTCCATTGAATACCATACTACCACGCCTTCACTCTGTACCTTGTGTCCCTTGTGAGAAAACTCAATAGCTACATTTTCACCGGGAGTATAAAAGTGCTTGCCTCTCAAGCATAAACCGGCCTCACTAAAGTTGACCAGAGTAAAAGAATGTGACTCACCGTCGCTCTTCTTTGTTATAGTAGTTCTAAAATTGCTAGCTGAAACATCAAATCTTGGGTACTTCCTTCTTTCCCTGTATGAATCTATTACCGGCAATAAACTTATTATCCTCTCAACTTCATCTTCTGTTATATCTAGCGAAAGCCTCTTGTCGCAATTAGGACAATGGGGTTTTGTATAAGAATTGAATGACAGCGTCATAGAACTCGTGTTTATCAACTGAGGATACTCCTCGTTACATGATGAACAATAATAAGTAACGACAAAAGACCTTATCGCACGAGAGTTGCCTTTGTCCATTTTCAAGATCGGGTCAAGAAGTCTGTTGGGACACTCTATAAAAGTAAGCACATAGCCAGTTTCTGCAAGTTTACCTATTTCTTCTGACCAAACTTTTATGCCATCCTCATTCATTTCTTTAACTTTTCTAAGTACAAAGACTACCTCTGATATATGGTCGTTATCCTTTAATATCTTATTAAGTTCTCTGGTAAGTTTGAACTTTCCATCTATAGTTCCATTAAGACTTATGGTAAGCCTATTGCCAACTATGCTAAATAAAAATTCCATATCAAGACTCCTTTCAATTTATATAACTACATACTATAATTTGACTTGGTATCAAGGAAAATCATGAATAAGAGTATACTATTAGCTACAATTTTTGAAAAGGGTTCATATCCAAAGACAATGGTCCCAGAATTAACCTTGTGTGGACGATCAAATTGTGGGAAATCATCGTTCCTGAACGCATTATTAGGAATAAAAGGTGTAGCCAGAGTATCATCAAAACCCGGGAAAACAGCCTCTATAAACTTTTACAATCTATCTAATAAGTTGGTTATAACAGACCTTCCCGGTTATGGATATGCAAAAGCTAATTGGGAGCTTAGGGAAAAGTGGAAAACCCTTGTTGAAGACTACATTTTTAATAGAGAACAATTAAAGCTGGCCATAATACTTGCAGACGTAAGGCGTGGTATTGAAGAAGAGGAAATAGACCTTATAAACCTATTTATGAACAGAGGAGTAAAGGTTTTAATAGTACTAACAAAAACAGATAAATTGTCTCATTCTGCATTGTTAAAGACCAAGGCTGATACACTTGCCCAAACATCCAATTTATGGCAGGATATGAAGAATAGAGTATTTTTTACATCATCATTGAAAAAAACTGGCATAATAGAAGTAAAAAAAGTTTTAGAGGGAATAGTTAAAACAAAATGAAATTAACAATGCTCACCATAATTGAATTATTACTATTTAATCTGTGCCTATTGTTAATACTACAACCTCGATTTCTTTTTAGTATATTCAATATACAACCCAAAACAGAAAAAAAGATACGTTATGTAATGACCGGTTTAGCCGTCTTCTTCATATGCGTACTTTTCTGTTGGAGTTTTTTGTTCGGCTCTATACTATTCTTATACAAACAAGCTTTAATATACAATTAAGAGGTTACGAATGTTCAATATCAATTGCGAAAACATCATCGAGAAAGATGTAAATGATAAGAATAAGGAGCTTGCCAAAAAAGCGATCCAAGGCCTTAAACACAAGAAAGAAACTTCAGAAATAGGATTTATGGACGTAAATGAAGGCATAATAAATACCGAAAGACTAATATCAACATCAAAATGGATACAAGATAACGCCGATGACTTTGTGATACTTGGCATTGGTGGTTCAAGTCTTGGTGGAAAAACAATAGTCACTGCACTGAGCAATAAATTCAACAAAAAAGGGATACGAATTCATTTTATAGATAATGTTGATCCTGATTACTTTTCAGATCTTTTAAGTTCGATAGATTTAAAAAGAACTATCTTTAATGTGATCTCAAAATCAGGCTCTACTGCAGAAACAATGGCACAATTCCTTGTCGTATACAGATTATTAGTAGAAAAATTAGGTAAAAAAGAGGCTATATCAAAAATAATACTGACTACAGACCCTAAAAAAGGCGCTTTAAGGCCATTAGAAAACAGCATGGGGTTTAGAACACTTGATGTTCCACAAAACATAGGTGGTAGATTTTGTGCTCTCACAGATGTTGGTTTGCTTCCAGCAGCAGTTGCAGGAATAGACGTAAAAAGTTTGCTTAAAGGTGCTGGAGAAATGGCAAACAGGTCCTTGACTGATGATCTAACAAAAAATCAAATGCTCGAATATTCAATAATAAAATATATACATGCATTAAAGGGCTACGATATCTCTGTACTAATGCCTTATTCAACAAAATTGTTCGATTTTAGTTTGTGGTATGTACAACTTTGGGCAGAAAGTCTTGGTAAACATGGTAAGGGACAAACCCCTATACCAGCAACGGGGGCAACAGACCAACACTCACAAGTTCAGCTTTTCATGGAAGGACCTAAAGATAAGTTAATAACATTCATAGGTATAAAAGAACACAATAACGTCGTTAATATACCAGAATTCGAAGAGCAAATAGAAGCTTTCTCTTACCTATCTGGGCACACGATGAAGGAGCTGCTAGATGCAGAAATGAACTCTACTCAAAAGGCCTTGTATGAAAATAAAGTTCCCTCTATAAAAATAGAAATGCCAAAACTTGATGCATATAATATGGGCGCCCTAATGATGTTCTTTGAACTAGCTACAGCGACAACTGGAGAATTCATGGGCATAAATGCTTTTGATCAGCCCGGCGTAGAACTTGGTAAAAAATACACCTATCAAATGATGGGAAGAAAAGGGTACTAAACTATGAGCCAAGATAAAAGATCAAGGGACAAGACCAACGTAATAAATAGCGAAACTTTTAAGATGAAACTTGAAAGTGCAAAAAAAGACAAAGCCTCTTTAAGACAACTAAATGGTACTTTCATTGGAAGAAAATATCCCATAAATAAAGGAACAACTCTTGTAGGAAGAGACCCCGGACTTGACGTAACCATTCAAGAAGAAAGCGTTAGCAGAAGACATGCAGAGTTAATATTCGACGGAGAATCTTTACAAGTAATAGACCTCAACAGCACTAATGGCACCTTCATAAATGATAAACAAATTAAGAATAAAACAGCAAATCCCGGAGATCTAATAAGATTTGG